>NZ_JATABI010000072.1:0-10801 GCF_036533795.1 Vibrio sp. M250220
GTTCTTCTGTGCCATAAAGACTTAGAAATCGAGGAATAGAAATCCCACCTTGGAATTGAATCTGATTCTTTGGCATACCAAACCCTCCCATAACAATACATTAAGTATAGACGCTTTTAGTATGGCTGAAAGTCGGGGGTAATCAGGTTATACAAAGAAGTAGAAATTGGCACTGATCGGTTCTTTTTGCCTTTCGTTTCGGTAAACAGCAATTTGTACTGGCTGATCTGAGAACGCTTTAAATTCAGAGCCTCCCCTATTCTCGCCCCTGTCGCTAGGCATACTTTGCAAGCCAGATGAATTTGCTCGGCTGAAGGGCTGTTATCTTGGCGCACCCTCTCGAGAAAAGGCGTGATCTGCTCCTTGCCCAAGAACGCCAGCTCACGCTCGCTACTCGCAACCAGCTCGATTCCCTCTAAAGGGTTGGGCAAACTCCACTGGTTGTATTTAATCAGCTTGTTGAACATCGCTCTGAACGTTTTAAGTTCAATGTTGTGCGTGGCGGCTGAGATAATAATATCTGGTCTGGTTGGATGGTGACTGACTCGATTGGCGCGATAGTGCAAATAGTCGTTCGCGGTGAACAAACGTGCCAGTGGATTACCGAGCATCTTGATGGTTTTCTCTATAACTGCATAGGAGTTTTTGCCTGTCTTGACGGTATGGCCATGAACAGACCACCAGGTATCAAGCAAGTCTTGTAACCGGCGATGATCCGCCTTCTTGCCGAGCCAGGGCTTGTCGTCGACCTCTTTCATGGTAAACAGCTCAAACGCTCTCGCCTCACCTTTGGTGGCAAACCTTTTACGCACGCGCTTACCACTTCTCCCGCGTGGATAGCATTCACATAGCCAAGGCTTGTTAGAACCATCTTGCAGATTACGGATAGACATAAAAACACCCAAATAAACACTGTATGAATAAACAGTACTTATTTAGATGTCATTTTTCAATGTTTGATTGGATGGCGCCTGTACAGTTTTGGGGAAAGGTCTAAGTCTTGCTCGAAGGGTTTGACTCAGTAAGAAAAGATACGTTAGATTGATATGTGTAATATTGATTAGATAAACGTAGAGCATTGTCGCTCTACCTTTGTTCACCTACACTAACATTAAGATAAGAACACCGACTTGATGACGTGAGTCTATCTAGGAGGTATTGATGAGTTGGATTATGGACATTTTCCGAAACTTCTTTGGTAGACAGAATTCCACGAAGCGCGATTACCCAATGCTGAAAATGGTTAACCCAGATCGTGTGGTAATGGATATGAAAGCATTCCGTAAAAGCAAAGCTGCGCAAGAACAAGCCAAAGCTGCCAGAGAAGGCTATTTAAAAGACAATAAAGTGCAGGCATGACATTGCACACAACAGGTATACACAAGGGCTAATTCGCATTGGCCCTTTTTTATGGACGTCAGTAAATGATTAAACCATCAATACTTTTTGTATTAATACTATGCATTTCTGGTTATGTTTTCGCTCAGCAATGGCACAAAACACACTATCAATTAAAGCGTAGTAATGGATACCATACTTTTTTGATGTCTGCGGCTATCGGTCTGTTCTTATTCGCTGTCGGTACGATTGTGTATGCACTAGGCATTTGGCTCGGAAAACTGACAGGATGGCACTTCTCGGTTGGTGAGTTGGTACTGATTGGCGTATTTAGAAGTGAGTCTTCGTACACTGAGTTCGCCTTATTTGATATATCTATAATGGCTCTCGTCTTAAGCTGGCTGCTGCCAAAACTCTACTACATCAACGAAGAACGTAAGTTTTCTAAGTTCATGTTTGAGTTTTCTATGGATTCGGAGAGCCCAGAGTTTACGCAGTTGTTCTTCCAGTCTCACTATCACGAGCTTCCGATTCTCTTCACCATGTCTGATCGTAAGGTATACATAGGCTATATCTACGAGATACAAACCGGCCATTTTAACGATATTTATATCGTGCCCTACTTCAGCGGTTATCGGGACAGAGACACGTTAGTGCTCCACAAGATCACGCCCTATCATGCCGTGATGGAAGACATTGAAAATGAACTGGAAGACTCTGTTGAATTAGACAAGTTTACCATCGCGCTTCCACTCAGAGAGATCGTTCATGCTCATTTGCATGATTTCCGATACGAAGAACGTTTTAGAGAGAAAGAAGAACTACACAAAGAGCCTGAGACTTATTTGTAAAGAGGGAGCCGATTGGCTCCTTCTTACTGAGTCAGTGAACTCTTAGTGCCTGTCCTTTGTATGCTAAACTGCTAACAATGGTAAATGACGTTACCAAAAAGGTTAGAGCCCGTTTCATTGAGCAAATCCCTGTACCTTATAAGACAAACCAAGTATAGATTTGAATGATAATATCGTAACAAACTTCCAAAGTTTCCATTAAATAAAAACGGCCACTAAAATCGTGGCCGTTGGAAACATGAGAATAAGGTAACTTAATCAAACTTCATTGCTAGCGCAGCCGCAATATTACGTGAGGTCATTTCGACGTTAAATGCTGCTTCTTTTAGCGCCGTCGGTAAGTCCGTCGCACCTAAAACGACACTGTACACCGCATCTAGACCATGATCGTGAACCACACGGCAGTCCTGCGCGGTACTGCCTGCGATACCAATCACAGGCAAGTTATACAGCTTAGCGGTACGAGCAACACCAATCGGTGTTTTGCCATGTATGGTTTGGCTGTCAATTCGCCCTTCACCCGTAATCACTAAGTCTGCATCTTTGATCACTTCAGCAAGATTGACGGCATCCATGACAATGTTGATCCCAGGACGGAGCGTCGCATTAAACAAACCAAGTAACGCAGCCCCTAGCCCTCCAGCAGCACCCGCTCCGGCTTGATCAATCACATCCTTACCGTTGGTCTGAAGAATCACCTTAGCGTAGTGAGCAAGGTTTGCATCTAGCTGAACCACCATTTCTGGCGTCGCTCCCTTTTGGGGACCAAAGATATGTGAAGCACCTTTTGGACCACACAACGGGTTATCGACATCACAGGCCACTTCCAATTGTACGGTCGCTAAACGCGAGTCCAGCCCCGACAAGTCAATATTGACCAAATCAGCCAGAGCGCCGCCACCAAAAGGTAAGTCAACGCCCTTTGCATCAACCAGTTTCGCACCCAGTGCCTGTGCCATGCCCACACCGCCATCATTGGTCGAACTGCCACCAATACCGATAATAATATGGTCAACACCTCTATCAAGTGCCGCTTTAATCAGTTCGCCGGTGCCATATGTGGTAGTAAGTAATGGGTTTCGCTCATCGGGTTCAACTAAATGAAGGCCTGATGCTGCCGCCATTTCAATAACGGCAGTCGAACCATCACCAAGTAGTCCGTAAAAGCCTGTGACTGGCTGACCCAGAGGCCCCGTCACTTCAACCGTTACGATATCGCCTCCAGTCGCGTCAACGAGGGATTGCACTGTGCCTTCCCCACCATCCGCCATCGGCAGTTTGATGTACTCTGCGTCTGGCATGATTTCTTTGAAGCCACTTTCAATCGCAGTCGCCACTTCCATAGCAGTGAGACTTTCTTTGTAAGAGTCTGGAGCGATCACTACTTTCATATATGTTTCCTATTTTGGCTTGTTACAGAAGAACAAGACTTAGAATGTAAACCAGTGTCATTGCTGTCACGCCCTGAACCAGAGTTGCCATGGTTTGTGCGCGGTAAGCGAGTCCAACCGACATGCGGCTAAACTGCGAAACAACCCAGAAGAAGCTGTCGTTCGCATGCGATACCGTCATAGCACCAGCACCAATCGCCATCACTGTAAGTACTCGTCCCATTTCAGAGTCTAGTCCGAGTTGAGCTAACATCGGGGCAACAAGCGCAGACGTAGTCACTAGAGCCACCGTTGACGAACCTTGCGCAGACTTTAGAGCCGCCGCAACGATAAATGGCATAAAGATACCGACGCCCAAAGCAGACAAGGTTGTTCCTAAATATTCACCCAGTGGTGTTGCTTTTAGAACCGCACCAAATGCACCACCAGCACCAGTAATGAGTAGAATTGGAGCCGCCGCGGTAATGCCTTGGCTAATACGCTGACCAAACTCTTCAACCTTGTTGTCGCTCTTTAGCAAACGTACTGACAAGAACAAACCAATCAGCAGTGCAGTCAGTGGTTGACCTAAGAACACCAACACATCAAACAGTGCACCCTCACCCAAAGGTAGGCTTGGGAACTTGGCAATTGAGCCAAAACAGATCAATAAAATAGGCACAAAGATTGGTGCAAATGCCTGCCCTGCAGTCGGCAGCTCGCCGTAAGAGGCTTTAAGTTCTTTCCAGTCCTGCTTGATCTCTTCTGCCTGTTCAGCCGCATCTGGTTCAACATCTTTAAAGCGATTAGCCCACAACATACCCGCTAGCGCTGCGGTCGCGGCAACGAAGATACCCACACCAATAACCAAACCTAGATTAGATTCAAGACCTAGATTACCTGCGGCAGCAATTGGACCAGGAGTTGGCGGCACGAATGTATGCGTTGCGTATAAACCCGTTGCTAGCGCCACACTCATTGCGACACTGGATGTTTTCATACGGTTTGCCAATGACTCTTTCAGCGAGTTAAGGATGACAAAACCAGAATCACAAAAAACAGGCACCGACACGATGTAACCAATAATGCTCATCGTCAGAGTCGGGAAACGATCGCCCAGTACTTTAATCACAGTATCGGCCATCGTAATCGCTGCGCCGCTTTTCTCTAGGATGACACCAATTATGGTACCGAGAACAATCACTAGGCCGATATAGCCAAGAATGCCGCCAAAACCTGAAGCGATGGTCTTAGCAATACTGTCAGCTGGTAAGCCATAAGCAAATGCAGCTAAAAATGCTGCTACGATGAGTGCTAAAAAGGGGTGTAACTTAAACTTGGTGGTTGCGAGGACGATAAAGGCTATCACCCCCAGCAGGATTAGGATCAGACTCATAATAACTCCGTTTATAGTAATGTTTGTTCTCTACGCCAGAACTCATTTCCGACATTGAGGGTGTCAGTAGGGACGGGGTTATTATTCAGTGATTCCACCATCATTCCTTTATGCAAACTGACAAATTTTAAGCGACCAAGACGTCTTAAATATGTCACATTGCACAAATCACTCTATTAAATTACAAACATTTAAGTGCTAAATATAACTGCACCTTATTATCTAAACTATTGATTTTAAAGTTAGTAATTTCTTCTATCTTATCTAGCCTGTATCGCAGAGTATTGCGGTGAATATGTAGCGCTGCACAAGCTTGAGCTAGATCGCAGTCTTGATCAAAAAACACTCTGAGCGTCTTAATAAGTACGCCTTTGCTATCGTGTCGCAACAGTTTTTCTAACGGTTCCGTCAGTTGAGAGCGCCTCCATTGGTCTTGTTTTAGTCCGCCAACCAATACTGACAACTTATGATCTTGATAGAACAAGATCGCTTCTTTGCTCTTCTCTGCACTCGCAAGCGTCGCTTTAGCGGTTTCGTAAGAGCGCGCTAAACCCGCTACCCCTGAAAAGTATTGCCCTAGTGCGATCTGAATTGAGAAGTCCGCTTCCTGTGCGATGCGTTTCAACAGACGTTTAACCCGCGCTTTCTCTTCATTCTGGTTCCAGTTCCCTTCCACAAGAGTCACTGGTTTTAGCACCACCACTTCGTTCATTGACACAGAGACTATGCCAACAATATTGTCTCGTTCAGGATAGTCCAAGAGATGCACCAGCTTCTGCAAATGCTCTAATGTCAATGACTGTCCCTGTTTCGGTATAACCTTTACTACGGCGGCAACTCTTGGCTGCGCAAGATTCAGATCCAGTCTCTCTGCGATCGATAGCAGTTGGTTCTCGTTTAGGGTCGACCCTTGTATTAGTTGCATCAGCAACTCTTCTCGATGACGCTTGTTCCACTGAATCTGTGCTATCAAGGCTTCTTGCTCAATGATCAGTTCTGCCGTCATCTTGACCAATTCGCCATAACTTCTGACGTCATCCGGTTGGCCCGATATTCCTACCACTCCGATCACTTTATCTTGATAAAGAATGGGGAGATTGATTCCCTCTTTTACACCAATCAGTGTACTGGCAACCGTCTGATTAATTTCAATAGTACGGTTATCATGAATCGCCAGTAAGGCTCCCTCATGAGTGCGATGTAAACGGGTTGGATCACTGGATCCGATAATCTGTCCGTTCTCGTCCATAACGTTCACGGGAAACTGGATAATTTTCGTCGCACGTTCAACAATTTGACGAGCGATTAGGGTATTTAACTGCATCTCTTTTGCCCTGTGATATCAGCCTGTCGGCATACCCGATTAACATATCACAAGCCTCCCTCAATTAACTGAACTCACTATATTGCGCAGTTCACAATGAGAAAAAAAATCCCGAAGTAAGTACGCCAGGTGCCTGCTAAGACGGAGCCCGATAAGCACTCCTACCTTTTGCCTTACAACGGGAACGCGTATAAAAGGAGACAAAAAACTACGCGATTTAGTAGCAATAAATTTAGGGTTCATGCCAAACCCAAGGAGCAATAAAGGGAGAGGAATCCTTTACGCCCCAGACGGAATTACTTTCTGATTGAATGATCAGAGCGTTTCTCAATCGCTTTAATCAAAGCAGAATGATCCCAATTTTGCCCTCCTAACGCCGCGCAATCTTCAAACAGCTCTTGAGCTGTGGCGGTATTAGGTAGTGCAACTCCCAGCTCTTTCGCGCCTGTCAGTGCAAGATCTAGGTCTTTTTGGTGTAGAGAGATTCTAAAGCCCGGATCGAAGGTACCTTCAATCATGCGCTCACCGTGAACTTCGAGAATCTTCGAGCTAGCAAAACCACCTAATAGAGCCTGACGGACTCGTGCGGGATCCGCACCGGCTTTTGAAGCAAACACTAACGCTTCAGAAACCGCTTCAATGTTTAAAGCAACGATAATTTGGTTGGCTACTTTACACGTTTGACCCGCACCATTGTCGCCCACCAAAGTGATATTTTTACCCATCGCTTCGAACAGTGGACGGGCTTTATCAAACGCTTGTTGTGAACCACCCACCATGATGCTTAAAGTGGCGTTAACCGCGCCCACTTCACCACCCGACACTGGCGCATCGAGATACTGAGCACCACTTTCATTAATACGTGCTGCAATCGCCTTGGTTGCCATTGGTGAAATCGAACTCATGTCGATAACCAATTTGCCCTCAGCGCTAGTCGCTGTCAGGCCGGCTTCAACACCTTTTTCACCAAATAGCACATCTTCAACCTGAGGTGTGTTTGGCACCATGAGGATAACCACATCGGCTAAACGTGTTGCCTCTTCTGGTGAGTGACAAACTATCGCTCCCGCTTGCACAAGATCTTTTGGCGGTGGGTTGAAATGGTCTGAAACCACAATGTCATAGCCTGCTTTTTGTAGATTGGCAGCCATTGGTCTGCCCATGATTCCAGTACCGATAAATGGGTAGTTGATTTCCCCCGTCCCCGGTTCATGTCGTCCTGGATTGTCAGCCAACTGCACATGAGCGATTTGCTCGATGTTCGCTGACATGGTTGGTGCCAAATCACCTTCCATGATCTGCATGTGGTAGATGTCATACTGAATAAACAGGTTGTCACTACCGACTTCCTTGATGATCGCTTTCGCTTGTGCGAATGCCACCTGCATTTGCTCTGGGTCAGTAACACGAATCGCTTTACAACCTAGACCTTCGACGACCGCCACATGGTCAACACCGTCGCCATTAAGTTCGGGGGCATTTTGGTTCTCGAACGCAAGTTGAACACAGTAATCAATGTCGAACTGACGCTGAGCCTGTCGAATCAAACCTAGGTAGGAGTTGTTCACCAATACATGGATGTAAGGCAAATTAAACTGAGCACCAACCGCTAATTCCTCGATCATAAACTGGAAATCATAGTCACCAGAGATAGCGACGATATCGCGATTTGGATCCGCTGCACGAACACCTAGTGCCGCCGGAGTTGTCCAACCTAACGGCCCCGCCTGACCACAGTTAATCCAGTGACGCGGTTTGTATACATGTAAGAACTGGGCAGCAGCGATTTGCGACAGACCAATGGTGCTGACATTGCCCCACCCAAGCACTACGATTTGGCAATTTACCCGCATCTCGCCACTCACGAGCCACTTCAACCAAGAGTTCTAATGCCGCTTTAGCGTCAGAGACAATGCCTAAGTCAGGACAGAACACTCGACCAATTTGAGTCGGTTCAATATCAACGTGAACAAACTTACGTCCTTTAGTGTAAACATCCAGTGAGCCTGTATGTCGGTTCGCCCAACGGTTACCGATACCAAAGACAAAATCAGACTCAAGCAGAGTGGCGTTACCGTAACGGTGTGCGGTCTGCAAGCCAACCATACCTGCCATTAGCTCATGATCATCGGCAATAGAACCCCATCCCATTAAAGTAGGAATGACAGGAACGCCAGTGATCTCGGCGAATTGCTGCAACAATGGTTCAGCGCCCGCATTAATCACGCCGCCACCAGAAACAATCACTGGATTTTCTGATTCGCATAGCATTGCCATTGCTTTCTCAACCTGAGCACGAGTGGCTTTGGGTTGGTAAGATTCCAACGGCTCATAGGTATCAATATCAAATTCAATTTCCGTTAACTGTACGTCTATCGGAAGATCGATAAGAACCGGACCAGCGCGGCCTGAACGCATCAGATGGAATGCATGCTGGAATGCTCGTGGCACCTGAGCAGGCTCTAGAACTGTCGTCGCCCACTTGGTGACAGGTTTGGCAATCGACTCAATATCAACCGCCTGAAAATCTTCTTTGTGCAAACGCGCACGTGGTGCCTGTCCTGTAATACACAAGATTGGAATTGAATCTGCCGATGCCGAGTAAAGACCGGTAATCATATCCGTACCCGCTGGGCCTGATGTACCGATACACACACCAATATTGTTTTGATTGGTGCGGGTGTAACCTTCAGCCATATGCGACGCACCTTCCACGTGACGCGCTAAAACATGATCGATTCCACCAAGCTTTTTCATTGCTGCGTACATTGGGTTGATGGCTGCACCAGGGACGCCGAAGGCAATGTTTACACCTTCCTTCTTCAACACCTCTACCGCTGCTTCAATTGCCTTCATCTTTGCCATGCGAACCTCCATTTCGATTGTATACAATTCAAAGACACTTTGTGTACTATGAATCATATTTAGAATTTGGCACCCCCCCAAATGCAACATTTTTTCAACATAGAGCATTTACTTTAAGCGATCACTCACCCTTTAAAGCCTAGAAATCATTGCTTTATATAAAATATCTTTACATAAAAATAATTACCCAAGCGCTCAAATGAAAAATAATTGTTAAATACCCTTTGATTGTTTACATAAATTGAAATATAAGTATTCGTGAACAATCAATTTTGTACACAAAATCATTCGATATTGTTTAAAGGAGACGAACAATGAGTATGAACGATGTAGCAGAAAGAGAAGAGACTGCCTGTCTACGCGTGGTTGGTAATACAGAGAACCCAGAATTCCAAGCCATACTGTCTAAAGAGGCTCTCTCTTTCCTAACCAAACTTGTAGAGAAGTTTGCACCGCGTAGAGATGCACTATTGCAAGCTCGCGAAGAACAACAAAAGCGTTATGACGCTGGCGAATTGCCAGGCTTTCGCGCTGATACTAAGCAAATTCGGAATGACAAGAGCTGGAAAGCATGGAAGAATCCCAATGGTGGGATGATGTTTTCTCATTCACCGAAGATTACTTTGGCGTTCAACGCGGCACCATTCGCGCCACAGTGCTCATCGAAACCCTACCAGCCGTATTCCAGATGGATGAAATGCTGTATGCCATGCGCGATCACATCGTCGCAATGAACTGTGGCCGCTGGGACTATATTTTCAGCTACATCAAAACGTTGAAAAATCACGCTGATCGCATTCTTCCTGACCGTCATGTGGTCGGGATGGACAAAGAGTTCCTCAATGCCTATAGCCAGCTGTTAGTGCGTACTTGCCACCAGCGAGGAGCACTCGCGATGGGGGGGATGTCGGCCTTTATTCCAGCTAAAGATCCCGCAGAGATGGAGCGCGTGACCGCCAAGGTCATCGAAGATAAAGAGCGTGAATCACGTAATGGTCACGATGGTACTTGGGTGGCTCACCCAGCGCTAGTTGACCTCGCAATGTCGGTATTCGAAAAGAACCTTAATGGCAAAGCCAACCAACTTGATTTCGTTAGTCCAATCAACGAAATAGGAGCAGATTTACTGCTTAAACCCTGTGAAGGTAGCCGAGACGAAGCAGGCGTGCGCAAAAACATCCGCATTGCTCTCTACTACATCGAAGCATGGATCCAAGGTCATGGTTGTGTGCCGATTTATGGCCTGATGGAAGATGCTGCAACGGCGGAAATCTCACGTGCCAACATTTGGCAATGGATACATCATGGCGTCGTACTCGACGACGGACAAACATTTACCAAAGAGCTCTTCCACCAATGGTTGTACCAAGAGCTCGACACCATTAAACAGGAAGTGGGCGAAACTCGATTTGCTGCTGGCCGCTTTGAACAAACCGCTGACCTTTTCTTCGAGCTGTCGACAGCAAAAGAGTTCACCACCTTCCTGACCTTACCAAGCTATCAGCTTCGTAAGCGTTCACCAGCAGTCCATTGACAAAAAGTGTGAGTTAACGCAATTGATCCAACATTCCTAATTGAGTGATCATTTCTAGCCGTCATGCTTAATGCATGAAGAAGAAAAAATCTAAATTCTCATCTTCGCCGCCCGTGGCCTCAG
>NZ_JATABI010000073.1:0-8950 GCF_036533795.1 Vibrio sp. M250220
AGGCGATAAAGGCGACAAAGGTGATACTGGAGCAACGGGCCCACAAGGTCCAGCGGGCCCACAAGGTCCTAAAGGTGATACCGGAGCAACGGGTCCAGAAGGTCCTAAAGGTGACCAGGGCATTCAAGGTCCCAAAGGTGATACCGGAGCAACGGGCCCACAAGGTCCAGCGGGCCCACAAGGTCCTAAAGGTGATACCGGAGCAGCGGGTGCCAAAGGCGATAAAGGCGATAAAGGCGATAAAGGTGACACTGGTGCGAAGGGTGATACTGGTCCACAAGGACCGGCAGGGCCTCATAGTTTAACGAGTAATTTGTACTTAAACGATTTTCACATCAGGAATAGCGAGCAAACTCAATTTTCGATTGAATTAGATGGTGACACTTCTAAATTTAACTTCTGGGGTCAAGGTATAAATGTCTATGGTTTGACCGATATTAAAGGGGATATAGTTCAAAGGGGAAATGTAAATCTGCCAAGCTTGCCAAATGGTGTTGGGACAAACAAACACCTTACTACAGACAACAATGGCAATGTTATCTTGAAAGATAATGTTGTTGATAACTTAGGCAATCACACTGCTACGAAAGATCTTGATATGCAGGGTAAAAGGATACGTAATACCAGAGCTGAAAACTCAGGTAGCATTCTATTGTCTGACGACGGAAGGACGATAATCGATAGAACATTAGTGGTTACAAACGCCAATATAGAAGCGCCACAAGGGACGATAGATGTTAGAAATGCCCCTAAGGTCTACGCTCTTAGAGGTGGTGATGCAGCCAACAAATATATCACAACATCCGCTGATGGTGTGTTTATGTTAAAAGATACCACTAACTTGAAGGGCGACAAGGGCGATAAAGGTGATACTGGCGCAACGGGTCCAGCGGGTCCAGAAGGTCCTAAAGGTGACACTGGCGCAACAGGTCCAGCAGGACCAGTGGGTGCCAAAGGCGATAAAGGTGACACTGGTGCGAAGGGTGATACTGGTCCACAAGGACCGGCAGGGCCTCATAGTTTAACGGATCATATTTTCGTAAACGATTATTCCATTAGGAGTAAAGATGATGGCAGTTCTGTTTCGATTCATTTACATAATAAAGATGAAGGTAATAAAGTTGTTTTGTGGGGTGATGGTGTAGAGGTAAAGAACGATCTCTCTGTATCGCGTGATTTAAAGCTAACAAAGTATAGTAATACGCCATTATCAGATTTGATCTTTAATGCTGATGGTGTATTAGAACGTAAACCTGCAGATACCATTTCCTCACCGACAGGAGCATCACTTTTTGTTACAAAACGAAGGGGGGTGGATGGTGTGCCTGCGGCCGGCTGGACATTTTATGATTCTGATGACTCCTTTGAAGTGAATTATGAAACGCCGTTTCGAATTGCTTTTGACATAGTTGGTAAAGGTTGTGGGAACCACGCATCCTATACAAAAAATATGACGATTTTTGAGGGTTTTATCAAAAAGAGACATTGGAACTCAAATAGCGATGACGTAGTGTTAGATTCATTATTTAAGGTGGAGAGTAGTAATGTAATGACCGGGGTAATAAGCCGTGTGGATTTTTTTCATCCAATTAAGCAAGAAACAATCCCAGCTATCTATATTGATCAGACCTCAGGATGCGCTGGAATGCATGGCCAATATTATATTTACTACGATGATGTGACTAACAAATTTACCACATACAACGCTGTATTTGATTATAGCTCGAATATATTTAGGTACTTTTCTATTGAGTTTATGTCAGCCTATTGAGTTAATGGTTATATGTTGTTTTTGTATGTTTTGAATAGGTATGGGTCTTAAAGGGTGACATTGGAACAGGCTTTAGATAAGGATAAATAATGAAATGTTCAGGTTGTTTATTAATTGTTTTCATCTCGTTGTTTGCCACTGGATGTAACTCCGACTATTCTCACATTAGTGTTAATGAACTAGATAGGAAGATTATTTCCAATAGCTATAAGATTACAGAGGTAGGTAAGTTCGAAGACATATTTTCTATTTCGGATAACATAGATAAGAGCTCATTAACGATGCAGTCGAAAAGTGATAATTGTCAACCTCTAACAATATCGGAAAATAGAGTTTTGTCATATTCTGGTAGTAGTTCTATATGTGAATACGTATTGGAGTATAAGAGAGGAATCTCAGAAAATGGATTAAGATCTTACCAGGATAATATTCTTGTAGTAGCGACTAAGAACAACAATTATGACAGTATTGTTAAGTTTTTAGGACTGAACGAAGAAATCGAGATAAACATTGGTGATGAATTAAACTTGTCACCGAATGATTATAATTTAACTATAGTGAAATCACTATCTGATGGTTTTATAGAGTATGATAAATTATCCACTACGTTTAGTTTTACATCAAAGACTGAAGGTATAAAAAGAGTTTTCTACAAGATTGAAAACCAAAGTGGGGAGACAAAAATTGGCGTCGTTGATATTTATGTTGTAGATAAAAATAAGACATTAGAAATAAATAATGAAACGATATCAATAACAAGAAGCCAAGTGACTGACAGCTATGAAATCGACCTTTCAACAATATATTTAGTCAATGATATTGGTGAGTATCAATTGGTCGAAGTTAAAGAGATACATGATAACGTTAAAATTGAGCCATCGGACAGAGAGAAACTAAATAATAAGAGATTCACTCTATCGGTTCAATCAACAGGCACTTACTATGTAGTAATAGTGTTAGTTAATGAGAGAGGAGATATAGGTAATTCAGTTCTAAAAATAGATGTAAGTTAATATTTAATAATGGCGTTAATTAAAAATTTTAAGGTAAAAAATATGAAAATGACTCGTAAATCACTACTAGCTATTGCTCTTATGGCAGCTCCTACATTTGCTTTAGCGGATGCTACCGCTACCTTCACTTGGTCAGGTACTGTACCGAAAGTTGATGAGGTATCTACGGATTACAAAATCGTAAATGTGGGGTCAACAGAGTTTAATTCAGGTATGCTTGGTTTTAGCAATAGTACTTCTAATGGGATTACAATTGAGACTGCGTCGCGTATGCAGTTTACCGTGAAAAAAACTGATGACACTGATGTGGGTTCATACAAGTATAAAGTTGAAAAAGTTGAGTTACAAAAAACGGGTGGATTTATGGAAGAGACCACCGATATTACAGTAACTGGTGATGGGCAGGATCTTACTGTTGGCACAGCTGTAGCTGGTGTTCTTTCTGGTACAAATATTTCCCTTAAAACAGGTGAAGACATTTCATCAATTGGGCTAGCAGAAGGAGATGATGTACTTGTTCAAGCTACGATTCTTGTGACAGATGCAGACGTAACACTTACTACTCCTTAATTTATGTTATGTAAACTGCCTTAATTGGCAGTTTACATATTCACAATTTATAAGCATTTTATATAAATTTCTATTTATTTGTTGGGGTTTACCATGCCTCAATTTTTGATGTTCTGGAGTTGCTATGGGCATTAAAGTACCATTATTTTTTCTATTGACTTTAATAGCGGAGTGTTCATTTGCAGGAAAAGGAATCAACTTACCGTTAACCGCTAGCATTACGCTGCCAGAAACAAGCGATGAAATAATGGTTGAACTGTCAGATAATAATAAGGTTCTCCGCTATGATGATAAGGCTAGTTCATTTAAGCCAGAAATTATTGATGTTAACGTCACGCGAACTTCAGGAAGTTTCGATCACTATTCTATAGAACTCGCTCAAAATTCTTCGACTTGTGATAATGACAATGAAATAGTGGTTGATGCAACGATTAATGGAGTTGAATTAACGGATGAAAATAAAGTTGAATTAGAATTTGAAACAGGTCAGAACGAGGACTCAAATCCGTTGTCGTTGGTTTTTTCTCGATTAGAAAAAGGCGATGAAGCATATTCGTGTGAAGGATATATTACTTTGATGATTAACATCTTAAATTAACAGCGCTACGCATGTTTTTTAATTTATTAATGTTGCCAAGCTTTAATTTTTAATCTTTTTCATGGTTTTGTTACTTATAATTTGTTTAAATGACTGTGATTTTTATTAAATCATAATTATAGAATTCGAATTGCTTCTGTGTCTGTATTAAATTTTTGGTAGGATATGTTATGAATATTACAAATAACTTAGCACTATTCTTTTTGTTGTTTTCATCTTATTCCGTGAGCTCAGTAGGAAGTAGCTATCCGCCAGAGTTTTCTGATTTTTTCGAATATGCAAATAAACAAATTGATATTAGTATTATTGGTTCTAAAAGAAGTATATCACTATTATCATCGGTAAACTTTGATGATTTTAGGGTCGTCGATGATGACGATGCAACTAAGCAACTACGAGATTACTTGTTAAAAAATAACATCAAAGATAAAGATGCTGATCACATTGTATCAACTCTAGTTCAGGGTATCGGTCGTAATCAATGTGAAGATGAGAAAGATAAGTATCTATGCATAGAAAATAGGTTAAAAAACGGTGGTAGCTATTATGATTATGACTTCGACAATGAGAAGCTATCCATCTATGTAAACCATAAACAATTCAATGAATCATCTATACAATCTTTTCACGATGGTAAGTCTAATATTTACTCTTTGATTAACTCGACGAGCTTGTACTTTGACAAAACTGATGATCAAGCATTTACCTATTTTAGAGATGAATTAACACTTGGCTTGCCATATGGTCACTTATATTTTGACGGTAATGTTAAAAGTTATATATCCTCGGATCAACCATCAGAATATAGCTTGGACACTGCAATTTATACGTTAAACTTTGATGATAAAAAGATCATAACTGGTCAGTCTTTGAATAATGTTTCAATTAATGAGGCAGATTTTTTAAATCAAGGAATGAACTTTTCAACACGATTTTTTGCTTTTGGTAATAGTATGGATTTAGCTCTTGGGGGAACTAAGAATAATAGACGTATCTATTACTATGCTGACAATGATGCTAGGATCGAAGTCGTTCGTGGACAACAAGTATTGCTGACGAAAGTGGTCAAGAAAGGGGCTAACTACATATCATATGATGAGTTACCACGAGGGGTTTACAATATTGAAATCATTGAAAAGTCGAGTACCGAGTCGCGCGTATTAGACAGGAAATTTATCACCAATAATCCAAGATTTTCTGCGACCAATACCAAATATAATTATCAGTTTGGTGTTGCGCAATCATTGGATAGTGGGTTGACGAATGATCTCTATGGCTTCGCTAAAGGGAGTTACCGACTCAATGATAAAACGATACTTGGCTCTGCTTTCAGTTCGAATGGCAAAGATATTTTTACTCAACTTGGGACCAAGTTAGCGTTAACCGAGAATTCACTGTTTTCCTACTCAGGTGGGTGGTTTGACAACGGTTCTAACTACAACCGTTTAACGTTCGATTATTATAATTTCTATGCCCAAATGGAGAGGTATGTCTCTACTGATAGTACGAGTCAAGGCTTTAATTCTGAGATTTACGGGGTCGAGCCGTATAGCAACGCATCATTAGGCCTTAGTGGTATCGCGGCGGGATCTCGGTATTATTTACAATATGATATAAATGAGGGTAATTTCGATTATTTCGGCAAATATGGCGTTCTTTCTGCTGGGATAAATCGATTTACACCATTTGGTACATTAAATTTCTACGGTCAATATCAACGTAATGAACGAGCTGATGATTGGACTCTCTCTCTTACGTGGACTTATGATCTTGGGTCTGGTTTTTCGACGTCTTTATCACATCGCTATAAAAATGACCGAAGCTATGTTAACGAAGCTAAGCTATCTCATAGCTATATGAAAGACTCCTTAACCACAAATTTAAGCCTGACAGGAAATTTCGATAACAACACGGTGGTTAACGGTTATTTAACTGGTTTCGCTTCTTCTGAAGGGAAATATATGGGAGGAGATGCCTATGTTTCGCTTGATAAAAGTGGCCGTGAGAGCGTGTCAGTAACCCTGAAAAACACTCAAATTTTAGATAACAGTGGCATATCATTTACAGCAAAAAAATCGAATGCTTTCGCCAAGTTTAGTGTCAAAGGAGCGAAACCGGGCGATGATGTTGAATTTTCGCTAAAAAATAACAATACTTACATAGGACGCGAATTAATTTCTAATGAGGAAAGAATCATACCTGTTCAAAGTTACACTGAGTTGGATGTATATGTCGATGAAGGCGTTGAGCAACAGCGTTCTGTCAAGCGTTTTTCCCAATTTATGTATCCAGGTACAGTGTTAAACATTAGTACTCAATATTCTGAAGTAAAGACTGATATGGTTATATTGGAAGATTTTTATGGTAATCCAATTAAATACGCACAGTGTGTCGGGAAAGCTTGTGTTTCTATTGAACCAGTCACTTCTGATGGAGTGTTTAGGATTAGTACCACTTATGGTGAAAAATATCAGATTGTTTCGCAGAAGAGTTTGTGTGTTTTAGGCCAATCCGATGGCGTTAGCCATTTAAATGGCATATGTATGACTAATAAACAAGCTACCTTATCAACGTTAATAGACTATGAAGATATATCTATCTTAGATGAAGAAGATGTTTTCTTTGTTGGAAGGTTTGAAGATAAAAATCAGCATGAATTCATAATTTCTCAGTTAAAACAGTCAAATATTAACTATTTAGTTAAGCAGGTAGGTAATAGTGTGTTTTTGTTTATAACAGAAAATTCAGGTCTATCAGTGACACAGTTAGATACGATTAAAACTATTCAATCTTTTGTGGTGAACTTAGAAGGAAGAGATTCGTTCTACTCAATTAATTCAATTTCTATTGGTGATGATGATGTATAGATATAGCTTATTAATAGTCTCTAGTTTGTTCTTTTTTCTGCCATTTAAAGTACTTGCTATTCAGGTTAGTGATCTTTTTGTCGTTGCCAATAAAGAAGATAAAGCGGTCGTTACCGTCACAAATGTGCAAGATTCAAGAATTTTTTTAAATACTTCAGTAAGTGAGATTTTTCTTGATAAAGGTGACTTGAGAGAAAAAAAGTACACAAAAAATAATATTGACGAATGGAAGCTGAACATATTTCCAGCAAGAGCAATACTTGAACCTAGTTTTAAAAAAGACATTATAATGAAGTTTAAGTGTGTCGAAAAAAAATGTGATAGAAATCGAGACCATGTGTTCAAAGTTGGCCTCGTTCCTGTTCCTTACTACGAGGGCGAGCTAGATGCGAGTTTAGTGCAGTTCGCAATTGGCTTTGCTCCGATTGTCATTGTTCCTGCTAATCCAGCTGAAATAGAACTTGAGTATTCGTATAGCGATTCAGGCGCCTTGTCGCTCATTAATCATGGTAAAACTTTTCTTTATGTTGATGTCATACCTAAGAACTGTGATGTGAAAATAAGTTGTAAAAGACCATTAAAAATTCTCGCTGGTAGAAAGTTTGATTTAACAGCTGATGAGTTTAAAGGACAACAGCTTGAAATCAAGGCGCGTACTTACCGAAGTGTATTTAAGGAAGAAGTTGTCATTCGTCCGGGTAGTAAGGGAGTCCTATGAGCAGGCCTATCCTTTTACTCTCACTCATAGTTGGGATTACGTTAGCTTCTGTCGCCCATGCTTCCCAATTTAACATGCGCGTATCCGGCGATACGATCCACCATGACAGTTATATCAACGAAGGTAGTGTTTATAAGCCATCGCTTTGGGATATACCATTTTCGGTACCAACTACTAGCAAATGGTCTCCCAAATTACCTGTAGATACATCAACAAAGGTAGTACTTCGTTCGGGAAATGTTGATAATGAAATTGATTTTACACTTTTGGGGTTTGAATTTCATTTAGGCAGTTCTTCGCAATCCCCACTTGATGAACAAACAAGTGGTTCTTGTCAATCAGGGTCGGTCATTTCTTTGGTTAGAGGTAAGTGCGATAGCCAAAATGCTGTCTATCAAATCAGCCAAGAACAAGCAGCGTTTACGCTAGTTCGCCCAGTAATCAGTTTTGATCAGCAGAGTATTAAGAGATCCTTTGCGACTAAACCTGATGGGGTCTATGCCGGAAATGTAATGCTTGAAGCAACGTTTGATTACTACTGGGGAGATGTACGCGCAAGACGTTTGCTTCCTATCAATCTAGAGTTTGTTGTAGTCAATGAGACTGATGGCGTTACTTCCATCGATATTGTTTCCGGTGATGGTAAATTTTTTAATCGCTTTAAGGAAGATAAAGTGAGTGGTGACACAAATTATCGACTCAGCGTGGCTGGAAAATTCTCTTCAGGTATTAAATTGTCGTTAGCAACAGGGCGAAGTTCTTATCAAATGAAGAAGTTAGTTGGTGAAGGCGAAATCCCTTACAGTGTTGAATGCAATGTGTGCCAAGATAACATACTCGTCGAAGATGGATCAGTTAAAAATAGTTCAGTGAAGATACCTAGCAATTTGACGAATCGTATCGACCTAACACTCAATTTTAGCTTTGAAAATATCAATATAGCCTCGATTAGCTCCGGTGAATATCATGACAACTTTTATTTATATGTGGAGCATGAACTATGAATAGATACGTAGCTTTGTTGTTAATTTTTGCATCTTATAATGCGTCAACTGCTGTCTATACGGACCTATCCGCTGGTGTAGCTATTAGCGAAACTATTGGTGAATCTATCTCAAGTTATAGAGTGAGTAGTGCTTATTATACTGACAATTACATCTCTTATGGCGCTTCGTTAAGCTATTTAGATTTCAATCAAGACGTAACACAAAAATACGGCGGAGAGTTATTTGTTGCGCCTTATGTGAAAACCGATAGTGGGAATATAATTTCAAGTGACATTGGTTTTAGGAACGATATTGATAAGTTTTTTTTAGGCTTTACTACGCGGGTTAATACTAATGATTCAATCTATTTATTGGCATCGGTTAGGTGGTATAGCGATATTTCTTCGCATTTCGATAGTGAGTATTT
>NZ_JATABI010000074.1:0-8482 GCF_036533795.1 Vibrio sp. M250220
TCATCACTTGAAGTAGCTTTTCCCATCGTTTATCAGTTAGCATTGTCCTTGGCATGGTGAACTCAGTTGTGATTTGTTTTTGGCGAAATGATTATAACCTTCACCATGCCGTTTAAAAAATCATCACGAAAGATCAACAGACCCTAGTAAAACCGCTTTAATACGGTCGCAAACTCGACTATCACGTTCAATGTCGTGCATTTGTTCGAGTTGCAGTTTCTGTTGAGGAGTCAGTGTAATTTTCATGGTTAATAGCATGATCCTGATTCTATTGAAAATCAAGCACCTTCAATGATCACGGGTATAGCTTAAATTCAAACGATTAATAAACTGTGAAAGGACTCTCAACTCAGCTTGGTGATTTTCTACTATTGGTAAACTTCAGAATTAGGATCACGAAAGTGACAGAGTGGAGGCAAAGATGACCTTATCCAGTGAATTGAAGAAGGTCGGCACTATCATCCCCAACTTAGTGGATCAATCGAACGACCAGAGAACCTGGCGCACGCACAGATTCCACGTTATGGCTAATGACCACACCCGCTGTTGGTGAGTAGTAGGTCTGTATTTCATCACCAAAACTGTTGTATTGAGTCGCGAGTTTCTGACCGAGTGTGACCGCTTCCAGCAACTCAACATGGCAAATTACAAATCCCCCTTGTTCTGCTCTGACACTGGTAATCGTATTGCCTTCCACGCACTCACTGTTTGTCTCTGCAACATCACCATCAAGCAATTGGTAACAACGCAAAACATTGAGCACACCTGTCGTGGCACGTTCAACCATCTCCAGATCAGTGTACCGACCCACTCCCACTTCAATGGTAATGGATGGAATATCAGCGCGATTGTAAACCGTTTCCAATATGCCAGGATCGCCCGGATCGTTGAGAATCACATCAGGGTTGATGAGTCGTGCCATTCGAATAGCATCTTCAATACGGTAATCGGCAAAAGCATAAAGAGGATAAGCACTACCACTGGTTTGAGAGTGGAGATCAATAGCGAGATCCGCATTGGGTTTTAGTAAGTTTTCCCACAGGCTATACGCATAACGGCTAGCATCATCACCATGAGGGTTACCGGGAAAAACTCGGTTGAGGTTGGCTGATGAACTGTCTGGCGCAGCGGAATGAAAATCGCGGCTATGGCGAGCAATACCCGATAAATTAACCGCAGGTACAATCGTCACGCACCCCGAAAGTTCTTGTCCCTCCAGTTCGCGAGCTAACTTCTGCGCAGTCAGTATACCGTTTTGTTCATCGCCATGAACGCCTGCTGTGATCATGATACGTTTACCCGGCTTGGTCCCTTTAAAGACCCGAACAGGCAGGGTTTGTGGATGACCAATCGCATCCGTAGCAACCGCAAACCAGAACTTATGCTCTCCTGGTTCAAGCGCATTGACATCCAAAGCCTGAATCGTTGGATACATAGGCACAATACATTCGTTCAGCGGTTTGGTCATTTTCATCCTCAGCGAAGAAAGGCGTACATCCACTGCACGCCTTATGTTTGTTATTGGAGACTACTTTAATATGGAACCATGTAATAGAGTAGTCATCAACGCTGAATTTTTGTTCCTGAATATTAGAGGACTAGCTTTCTTTGGTCGACGTCACGATGACACTGAATAAGATCAGTAACCCACCAGCCACTTGCAAAGTGGTTAAAGACTCTTGCAACCACACCATTGCGAAAATCGCACCAAATAATGGCTCGCTTCCCATCAGTAGCGAGACTCGCGTTGGCGAAGTTCGACGTACAGCATAGTTCTGCACATAAAACGCAAACAGAGTACAGAATAAGACAAGGTATGCCACTGTCATCCAAAATTCAGGACTGGTCGGAATCACAAACTCAGTGGCGGGCAAATACGTCACCGCGCAGACGATAGCCACACAAGCAACAACCAAAGATTGAAGGGAGGTTAAGGTACTGGTGGTGATCTCTTTACCTTCAGTAAAACGCTTAGTCAATGTCACCATCAAGGCACGCAATAGAGCGGCAGCCAGAATAAAGTAATCGCCACTGTTTAGCGATAATTCTATACCTTGATTACTGGTCAATAGCAGTACACCTACAACACTACAGAGTGTCAGTAGCCATAAAGTATTGCTAACTCTTTTCTTATTAATGACCAGCTCCGCAAATGCCGTCAATATCACCGACAAACTGATCAAAAACGCCGCATTGGATGCTGAGGTTTGTGAAACCCCAAACACTTCACAGAAAAAAATCGCCGACAGGATAAGACCGGTGGGGAGGGCGATCTTCCAGTCTTTATTCAACCCTCGGCGAAAGTCTCGAATCACTACAGGTAGCATACATAAAAAAGTGATCGAAAAACGGATAGAAATGAATACCAAAACACTGGTATACACTAGAGCACTTTTCGTCAGACCATAGCTGGTTCCCCAGAATATGGCGACAAGAAGCAACATCAATTCAGTTAACGGTAGCCTGAAAGTTCCTTTTTCCAGTTGATCCGTTGTGGCTGTCATATTTATTCTCCATCTTGGTAAAGGTCACTACGAGTACATCCCGGTACGCGCATCTTTCTCGACATAATGAGGTAATGGGTGACACCTCATGCATGGTATGTCTATCGTCAGCCAACACCATATCTAAGGGATTATCTAAGGCGAGGCACTCCAACAGATTGTGTTTGCTATCGGTAACTGTCGTATCCCCACCGACAACATTGTTTCTTTTTAACAGCATGGACGCGATATAACTTACTCCGTTGCGATGAAGTCCCTCTGGCGTAGATAACCCCTGATTGACTCCTTCAGCCACTATTCGTTGAGGATGTACTCCGATCACCCAATCCGTTGGCTTACTCTCTGCTAAATCAAAAATAACGCTCAGCAATAGTAAGAGTTTGTTTAGGACTGGTGACTGAACAAATGTTTGCGTCAACGGGGCAAAAGTTCGCTCGATCCCTCCGCTGATCGAGTTGAAACACGTAGGCTGGTAGAAGGGTTGATGCGGCAGCAGCGTAAGTTCCTCAAGCGTCGCGCGCTTTGTAAACTGACCGTATCGACGATGACGATACATTGCGCCACCTGAGATATACCTATCCAGCTCTAGATTGTCCCAACATTTCTTAAAACGGATGACCTCATCAACATTCGTTTCCAGCATATGAGTCATTTGACGACCGCTAATGAAAACGTAGTGGTGATGCTCAAGCAATCCGGCAATCGCCATCAAGTGGCGTTCAAATAGATCTGTATCCATCTCACACCCCACCGATTTTATTCTCGGTAGAGGCTTGATGCCCTGACAACCCTAGCCTTACCCGCATCAGGCGATACACAACGCCTGAAAAATTGATCACTGAGTAAGTCGTTAACTTGTCCACAATGTCGCTCCATAAGTGGGATTTCATTGTTGACTACACTAGTATCCATAAGTAACTTAAGTGAAACAATATGGCTGCATTGCAAAGGATTTTTGCACCATGGACACAAATAAGCTTATTCCACTGCTCTCGGAAATGGCCATCTTCGTCAACGTAGTGGAGTCTGGCAGCTTTTCCAAAACGGCGAAGAAACTTGGCGTCTCCCCTTCTTCGGTCAGCCGCTCGATTACACGCCTAGAGAACACACTGGAAGAAAAGTTACTGGAGCGGACAACACGTCAGATGCGTCTGAGCGTAACGGGACAAGAAGTGTATAGTCTTTGCGCCGATATGATGTATTCGGCCAAAATGGCCGTGTCTGCGGCGCAAACAGACAAATCAGAAGTCTCTGGCGTACTGAGAATTGCCGCCCCCAAAGCGCTCTCCCGTCAGATTTTGATGCCAATGATTCTCGACTTTATCGAGGCGTATCCCAAGGTCAGTTTACAGCTCAAAGTGGCCGATCATTATATCGACCCCATTGGCGATGAAGTCGATGTCATCATCCATATTACGGATAAACCCAACATAGGCCTGGTAGCACGAACTCTGACTCAGTGCCGTCTAGTACTCTGTGCAAGTCCGGCTTATGTGGAAAAAAATGGCATCCCTGAGCATCCAGAAGATATACACGCTCATAACTGTCTGTGCTTAGGGGAGAACCCTCGTGACCGTGTATGGGATTTCACCCAAGGTGAACAAAAGTATTCGATCAACGCTAGAGGCTCGTTCGCGGTTAACCACAGTGAAATTCGTCGCGAGGCGGTATTGAGGGGAATTGGGATCTCGGTGTTTCCCGA
Organism: Vibrio sp. M250220; assembly: GCF_036533795.1. Classification (NCBI taxonomy): domain Bacteria; kingdom Pseudomonadati; phylum Pseudomonadota; class Gammaproteobacteria; order Vibrionales; family Vibrionaceae; genus Vibrio; species Vibrio sp. M250220. The sequence continues at coordinate 4,207 of NZ_JATABI010000074.1, forward strand.
ATTTGCGATTCAAGAATATCTCGACTCAGGTCAAGTTGTTGAACTGCTCGAAGAGTGGCATATCGGCGGCAATTATCAGGGACAAGTTATCGCACAATATGCCCAATCAAAGTTCATTCCTAAGCAGATCAAAGCGTTTGTAGACTATCTTCAAACGAGATTTAACCAAGAACCATCAAGTTAGATACTTTCCAGCGCTGTTTAACTCCAATTCAAAATACGGACTTCGTTGCCCTCTTGCGGCCACTTAGGAATGTTGAGCGACAGTATAAATGAAACGAAAGCCATTACCGCACCAATGTAAAAGACTGCTGCGGGTGACACTAGCCAAATAAAGCCGAAGGTGACTGGAATAAACACAGCGGCGATGTGATTGATGGTGAATGAAACCCCAGCGGTCGATGCCATATCAGCCGGATCGGCGATTTTCTGGAAATAGGTTTTTATTGCGAGTGCCAGGGCAAAGAATAGGTGATCAACCACGTACAAAGCGGCGGCCCACTCTGCACTTTCCACTAACGCATAACCAACAAACACACAAATCAAGCCCGTGTATTCAAACATCAGTGCTTTACGCTCACCCACTTGACCAATAAATTTACCAATCCGTTTGGCAAACAAGAAGTTAAACAAATAGTTAATCAGGAATAACATGGTTACGTCTGCCGCTGAATAGCCAAACTTCTCTACCATCAAAAAGCCAGCAAACACAGTGAAGATCTGGCGGCGAGCACCGCTCATAAAGGTCAGTGCATAGTAGAGCCAGTATCGCTTACGCAGCACTAACTTTTTATTTTGCTGGACATGCGTCTCAAACTGAGGGAAAGCGAATGCCATCCACATCACCAGTAAGAAGCCCGCCCCACCAAAAGTGAGATAGACCCATTGAAAGTCCATCACCAAAACTTCTAGACAAATCCATAGCGCGCCGTAAGTCACCAATGAAGCCAGTGCACCGATAGAGATAAATTTACCAAGCATCTCTGGTGCCTCCTCTTTGCTCAGCCATTGCAAGGAGAGGGATTGCTTGAGTGTCTCAAAATAGTGGAAACCCGTAGACATCAGCAACGTGGTCAACAACAGACCAAAAACCGAAGGGTAAAATCCGGTGATCGCGGTACCGATAGTCAAAGCACCAAGTGACAGCAACATAAAACGTTGCTCTCGAATAAACAGCAACACAAAGACTGCGTTGAAGGCTAGAAAACCTGGGATCTCTCGTACACTCTGTAAAAGGCCAATATCTGAACCGTCAAAATTCGCCCTTTCAATAACAAAGTTGTTCAGCAAGGCCATCCAGCTAGAAAAAGCAATGGGGACAACAATCGAGATAAGTAACAGGAAGTTTTGCGGTGTTTTCCAACTCGCAGATTGATTCATGACGGGTTCCTCAAGTAAACAAGTTGTTACATTAGATCGCTTGCAGAGAACAAACAATCAGATTTGCAAATTTTACTTTAGGGCTCAAAACCCGTCTCTAAGTACTTGTCAGCCTCAATCGTCTGTCAAAAAAAATGTTAAAACAAAGCTTTATCGCGAATCTAAATCCCGTTATGGTGGACTAATCGACACCTACTATATGGCGCGAATTAAAGCGTAAATACAACTTTAGGCTTACCCTTAGGGGTAAGCCTTATCGTGACCAGCCCACTTAATCCATGCAAAAATTGTGAGTTTTATTCATACTACTTGCACTTTTGGCTGAATGAATCTCTCAAAAATGATAGGCACGTCTAATTTATTGTCAGATTTGATGTTTGAACAATTAGCAAACCACACATAGAATTGACTCTATCCGACCGTATAAAATTCACAGGTCAGATGACCAAAAAAAGACCCACACGTAAAAAGAATAATGATTGTGGGAGCAATGGAGGCTAGATGAATAACTCAGCGGTGGCGCATAAGGAGCATACAGTTCGCTCCTCAAACGATAAGAATGTTTCTATTTTAAATAGTACCGATGCGCTAGCCATGATTGAACATGGTGGTGAGTTGACGATCGGGATTTCAACGCCTGTTGGTACAAGCTTTCGTTGTAAAACCTCTTTTATTGGCACGCATTCCAACAACATTGTGTTAGCAGAACTGCCAAAGATTTCTGATGATGACTTAGAGTATTTCTTTCAAGAAGGTTTCTGGGCAACGATACGTGCGATCTCACCTCGCGGTGAAGGGGCTGTCGTGCATTTCCGTGGACAACTGCAACATGTGCTGACGGCTCCAGTGCCAATGGTCGCTTTGTCTGTACCTAAAACGATGCAAGTGACACAGTTACGCAAAGAGCCTCGTTTCGAAGTGAATCTTTCAGCACGTGTCGAAGCTAACACTCACAGGCTAGAGTGCGAAATTCGAGACTTGTCGAAAGGCGGTTGTCGCTTTATCACGGCGCCGTTAAGTCGACCTTTTCAAGTTGGCGAAGAGATTGCTCTTCATGTTCAGCTAAATACTCCCAAAGGCCCACGCTTTGAGCCCCTATTTGGCAAGGTGTGTAACCTCCAACGTTCACTCCATTACGCACGCTATGGTGTCGCATTCACTGATGATGGGAAGAACAATGCCAAGATCCTCCTAGGCCACTTAAAGTTCAATGGCACCAAACTAACCTTGCGCTAATCTCACATATAAAAAAACGCCCTGCTCAATTAGCAGGGCGTTTTTATTTACCGATTTGTTTAACCGATAAACGAGATGTAGCCTTGTAGAATGATTAAGTTCACTATGTCGATAAAGAACGCTCCAACAATTGGAACCACCATAAATGCCTGTGGCGATGGACCGTATTTATTGACCAAAGACCCCATATTCATTACCGCTGTCGGTGTCGCTCCAAGACCAAAGCCACAATGTCCACCGGCCATTACTGCCGCATCATAGTTAGAGCCCATCACTTTAAAGGTCACAAAATAAGAGAAAAGCCCTAGCACCACAGACTGCACAGCGAGAATGACTAAAAATGGAATCGCAAGGTCAAAAATGTTCCATAGTTTCAGACTCATCAGCGCCATTGCTAAAAACAGTGACAGAGAAACCGTACCCAAAATATCAACGGTTTCGGCATCAATCTTATGGGTTTTGCTCACTTCCAATACATTGGTAATAAACACGCCAATAAACAGCGCATAAACAAAGTCAGGTATCATCAGCCAACTGATGTTGAAACTCACGACCCACTGCTCCAAATACTTGGCACCAGTGACACAAATTAGCAGAATAAAAAGAATCTCGATGACCTTTTTAGCCGTCACTTTATCTTCTTCATATTCGTTGTATGTCACGAGTTCCGGAAAGCGTGCGTGAGTCTGTGTACCTGAACCATACTCTGATTCAAAGCCATTTTTATTGATCAGCCTCTGCGCAACTGGGCTACCAATAATACCGCCAATAATCAAACCAAAAGTGGCTGAAGCCATCGCGATTTCGAGAGTATTAGTCAGGCCGTAGTTATCGGAAAAGGTTTGTGACCAAGCGGCACCAGTGCCATGTCCGCCAGACAGAGTAATCGAGCCAGCAATAAGACCCATTAAAGGATCTAGGCCTAGCGCGGTCGCCATCGAGACACCAACGCCGTTCTGAATGATGATATAAAACGAAGCGACTGCAAGGAAGATGAATACCTTCGCTCCACCTTTCATCAACTGAGTGTAATTGGCAGCGAGACCAACGGTGCTAAAGAACATTAGCATAAAGACTTTCTGCAACGGCAGAGAGAACTCGAGATTAATGCCATTGAAGTGCATTATTGTGATGATAACTGCGACGATAAGACCACCAACAATCGGCTCAGGGATATTAAACTTCTTCAAGATCGGAAGTTTGGAATTTACAAAGTGCCCTAGGAATAAAACGCTGATTGCGATTAAGAAAGATTCTAGCGGTCCAACTGAAATTATCTTATTCATATAACCTCTTTTTAGGGTCTGTTGATCTTTCGTGATGATTTTTTAAACGACATGGTGAAGGTTATAATCATTTCGCCAAAAACAAATCACAACTGAGTTCACCATGCCAAGGACAATACTAACTGATAAACGATGGGAAAAGCTACTTCAAGTGATGACGAGTACCGGTCGAGTTTATAATAAACCAGAGCATCGGATGACTTTCGAAGGGATACTGTTTCGAATGAGGACTGGCGTGCCATGGAGAGATTTACCTTCTGAATTCGGTGAGTGGAGTACCGTTTATAGACGCTTCAACCTTTGGTCTAGAAAAGGCATTTTAAACTACTTTTCAATCAGTTATCTAACATGGCTGATTTTGAATGGGTCTTTCT
>NZ_JATABI010000075.1:0-7913 GCF_036533795.1 Vibrio sp. M250220
TGCTAAAATCAAGCATTATCGAGCAATATCCACTAGATATGACAAGTTGAAAAGGAACTATGCCAGCATGGTATCGCTGGCATTTATGTTAATGTGGCTACCAATGTATTGCTGAGCATAAAACGTACAGCAAAGATCAACACGCCCTAATAATATTGCCTCTACTTGTCGAGTGCAGACGCAAAATTCACACTTTGTGACTATGTAAACTTAGGTAAAAACTGATAGGCAGGCAAAAAAATAGCCAACCGCAATAGTGCGATTGGCTTATATATAGTGTGAACAAAATCCATTCACTAACAACGTCAGTTGGCTAGGTGACCCTCGGCTTAAGAAGGGTCACTCTAATAAATGCACTTAACGTGCCAACTTTAAAAGTACGTTGCTTTTTGTTCTAAAGCACACTTTTTGCCCAAATAACCATTTCAAAATGCAAAATGAAAATTGCATTTTGCAATAATTTGCAAATACATATTAAACTATACTCCTATCAATAATTTGCTCTAGTATGATTTTTCATACTTTTTTCATCTCTTAGCCGATATACTCTCTGCACCAAAATTTAGTTAACCTTCAATAATGAACTATCTAACGACTTTTCTAAAAGGCATCGCGATGGGCGCGGCTGATGTTGTACCTGGAGTCTCGGGCGGTACGATTGCGTTTATCACTGGCATCTACGACACCTTGCTTGAGAGCATTCGACGCATTAACCCATCGGCAATCGGGATTTGGAAGCAAGATGGATTCAAAGCGGCTTTCCAACATATTAACGGTTTGTTTCTTATCTCACTGTTTGGTGGGGTACTGACCAGTATTGCGACATTGGCAAAACTCATTTCTTGGCTGTTGGTGACTCATCCAATCCCTCTGTGGTCATTCTTTTTTGGTCTGATTCTGGTTTCTGTGTTCCATATGCTCAAACAGATCGAACAACGCAGCCTAAGCCGCTTAGTCTTCCTCGCGTTAGGGGTTGCATTCGCCTACAGCATTACGGTGTTAAATCCACTTCAGTTAGAGCCGACCAATATCAACGTCCTTTTCGCAGGCGGCATTGCTATCTGTGCGATGATCCTACCGGGAATTTCTGGCAGCTTTATCCTGCTTCTGATCGGAATGTATACCCCGATACTCGGCGCGGTAAAATCCTTTGATCTGCCAATCCTACTGCTGTTTTTGTCTGGCTGTGTGATTGGCCTTCTGAGCTTTTCTCACGTTCTTTCTTGGCTGCTAAAGCGCTTCCGCGACCTCACATTGGTGTTCTTGACTGGCCTCATGCTCGGTACATTGCCAAAGATCTGGCCATGGAAAGAGACCATCAGCTGGCGTGCTAATTCCAAAGGAGAACAGGTTCCTTTGATTCAGCACAACCTCTCCCCGTCAGATTTTGAAGCTCTCACCTCCCAACCTGCGCAACTGGGTATCGCGATAATTCTAATGCTATGTGCGATCGGACTAGTTCTCGGACTAGAAAAATTCGCCGAGAACCGCGATCTGTAATCGAATTTAAAGCGGCTTTACTCACTTCGATACCTACCGCAATCTCGCGAGCTGAAACTGACCAGAACCAGCTGCTGCTTGGTTTATAAATGTAGTGGACGCCAACTGTGCAGCGACTGCCCTAGGCATCCAGACAACAAACGCTAATACGCTTTTAGCTCTTCAGTCCGTCCAAAGAAGTAGGCAAGGATGCCGATCGCGATAGCGAACATGGTGCAAAGATATATTGGATAATTGGCGGATATCGTTGCACGAAATGCAAGCAACGAAGCGACCGGCGGCTTAGTTCATGTAATCAATGACATCCAAGGCCACTACCAATACATGGACATTGATGTTGCCGATTTTCAAGCTAAACCAAGCTCGACGTTTGTTCCTGGTGGTGCAACCGACTACGCTGAAGGTCTCTTCAACCTTGGCATGATTTATCACTTAGATCCAACATCTCAAGTTTGGGCTAACTTCTCTCAAGGTTTCGATATCCCTCAGTTGTATCGCTACTATAGCAAGAGTGCGACGCAAGATGTCGCGGCATCTAAACTCGAAGGAATCAAAACAGACAGCTACGAAATCGGTTATCGCAATGACCTAGATAATCTGTCACTGCAATCAGCGATTTACTACTCACACTCTAGCGCAACAGTTCAGTACGAAGATGATTTCTCTATCTCTGGGCTAGCCGATCCTAAACGTGTCTACGGTGCAGAAGCTCAAGTCAGCTACTGGGCCACAGACATGCTGCAACTTGGTTTGTCTGGCCACTATGTCGTAACACAAACCAAAACCGATGCAGGATGGGAAGATCACCAAGTGAAGTTCTAATCACCTAAAAGAAAAACCGCCCTGTTTTGGGCGGTTTTCATGTTCATTTTTCAGCCTCAGCGTTTAGATGTACTGCATCAACTTCTGTTTCACTTCTTCACTAGCAAAACACTGCTCAACACTTGCGCGGTAGATTTGCGCATAGTCTTCTGCCGTTAGCTCAAACAGTTCCATCACTTTTTCAACTTCTTGAGTCATGGTGGTATTAGAAACCGTACGGTTATCAGTATTGATCGTTACTGGTAAGCCGTCTTTGTGGAAATCTTTCAGCGGATGAAGCTTAAGCTCAGAGATCGCTTTCGTTTGCACATTACTGCTTGGACACGCTTCCAGACCCACTGCATCTTGCTTAACGCGTTGGTAAGCTTCCGCATGGTCTTTAATGGCAACACCGTGACCAATACGTTCAGCGCCTAGCAATTCAATGGCATCATAAACGTTCTGACCGCAGCCCTGCTCGCCCGCGTGAATAGTAATGCGGTAGCCTTTGTCACGAGCATATTGAGTGTAAGTCACATAATCGTGGGCGAAGTTGTCCAACTCACTGCCAGCCAAGTCAAACGCCACAACACCATCACCTAGGAACTTTTCACCTGCATCCAATACTGGAGGGATTGTGTCTGAAGGTAAGAACTTAACCGCAGACAAAATGTAGTTACCTTTGATGTCATACAGCGCTTCCGCACGCTTCATACCTTTTACTGCACTTTCAATAATCTGCTCATGGCTAAGACCATTTTGAATGTGAAGGTGTGGCGCAAAACGCACTTCTAAGTATTTTACATTCTCTTTTGCGGCATCTTCGAACAGTTCAAACGAAATACGCTCAATGCCTTCGGCTGTTTGCATCACTTTAATTGGCAGTGCAAAACGATCTAAGTACTCTTGCAGGTTGGGACAAGTCTCTGGAGCAACCATCATCTCTTTGATGACATCCGCATCGGTACTTGGCAGCTCGATGTTCTGCTCGGCAGCTAAATCAATTACCGTTTGTGGGCGAAGGCTACCATCAAGGTGGCAATGGAGATCAATTTTCGGGAGATCAAAATAGTTCATCGGGTTCAGTCCTAACTTTCACTGCTTATACGATAAAGAGATAAAACAACACGCTATTGCAACTATAGCAATAATCGTGATTCACACACTTTATCCTTTGTTTTTGATTACAATAAAATTCATGTTATATGATTATCTAACATAAGTAACACGACAATTGTCCGGTCAGAGGCTAAATCATTCAACACTTTGTTGAATAACGAAAATTCACTATGGATAAGAACAAGATTTTAAGTGATGGACTGAACAAAATCCGTCAGTTAGTGAAAGATGAACAATACCGAACTATTCAAGTGCAAAAAGGCGACCACATCATACGTCAGCATAGCGAAGTCAATGATGTCTATTGGTCAGAGGCGGCGCAATTTTCTGTTCTTCACACCGCTGAAAATGGCAAAACACTCAGTTTGGGTGACTATTACATTGAAGATAACTTTTTTGGTGAGATGGAGTTTTTCTCCGATGCCCCCAGCCCATTCAGCGTCATCGCCACCACAGATGCACAACTGATCGTGATCCCACTGGATAAGTTTGCTGAACTGCTGATTTCTGACGGCAGTGTCGCATTTTGGATGACACATAGAATGTCCAACATCTATCTCAATACTATGCATATTGCGATAGAGCGTTCGCTGTATCCGCTTAAATTTAACATCATCAAAGATCTCGTCAGTCGATACAGTAACAGCGCCCGTTCATCCGGCCATACCTATATGTATCAGGAAGCACAACGCTTTGGCTGCACCGAAAGAGCGTATACACGTATTATCCATGAACTGATCAGCGAAGGATTAGTGGCTAAAGGGCCTGATAAAGGCGGGATTGTCCCCGTCGATATTGACGTATTGCGCGACTATCTTGAAAAATACTACCAGTAGTACGAACACTCAGTATCCGAAGCACATTCGTCCGCCAGAAAACAAAAAATCGACGCCCTAAAAGCGTCGATTTTGTCTGTTTCATTTGCGGTTCCCAGTTTAAAGCTGATGGGTACGGCTTGGTAAAAACACTTCACCCAACATACAGCGAACGCTACCACCACCAATGTTTTCAATCGTCTTTACGTTGAATGGTAACAGCTTACCATGGCTCGATAACTGGGCACGTTGCGCTGGCGAAAATGCATCGTATGCAGACTGAGACATCGCAATCACTTTTTCACCGTTGACCGTTTCTAGCTGAAGAATATTGCCACAGAACTGGTTCATCTGATCAATCGAGATTGAAATCACCTGCTTATCTTTCGCCAGCGACTTAATCACAAAACGACGCTCAAATTCAGGGATCACTTCATCACAAACGACACAGAAGCTCTCACCAATCGCCATCATCACATTGGTATGATAAATAGGCTTACCTGACGGCAGCGCGGTTTGGAAAGAGACCACACGGTCATAACCGATACGTTGTGCGTAGTCTTCAAGAACTTCGCGATCACAACGTTGAGATAGCGCCGCATAGACAGTTTTATTAACATGATCTTTCACCATAACACCTGTGCTCTCTAAATGAGCATCATGAGCTAGGTAAGAAGTCAGGCTATCCTGACCTAAAACAGGGCGACCCGCGAACTCTAACGCTTCAACCAAAGCATCGGTCTTAACTTCTTGCTGACGGTTTTTACAAGCCATCGGAAACGTGTAAAGCGTTCCATCTGCGGTGGTACTAAACCAATTGTTTGGGAACACCGCATCAGGTGTTTCGACACCTCCGAGCGGATAATCAAATACCACAACCTGAACACCCGCTTTGCGCAACGTATCGACCATAGTCTCGAACTCTTGCATTGCTTTTTCACGAACTTGACTGGTCGAATCCGACACTTGATGCTGGAATTCATTGTCTTTTGCCGTTTCAGCATTAAACGCAAATTCTTTAGGTGGAACCATGACCACGCAGTTAGCGTTCTGTACTGAAGATGGTTTAGTTTTTAGTATGGCTTGCTGTTTCAACATTGTGACAAACTCAATTAATCTCTCTCACTAACGCCAATTGTAGACATATTGTTAAACGAAAGATTACTGAACTGACCTGTTATTACGCATTCATTTCAGCAAGTTTAACTGAGTCAGCTACGTATAACAGTTAAAGTCACTGTCAGAACAAAACTCATCCAGAGGTCGATGAATATTATGCAAGGGAAAGAATAATAAACTGGTTACATTTCATAGAACGAGGGTATACCATAACCGAACCCTGCCTATTTATGGACGAACGCTCGTGCCTTACGGCATCTCTTCTGCTTTATTTGCGTGTTTAGGAAATACATATGTTTAAGAAGTTCGAAGGCTTTACTCAGCCTTTCCCACAACAGGAGCCAGATCAGCCGCCAACAGGCATCTTTGCCTTTTGCCGTCACTATACTCGAGGGTTTGAAATCCCGCTGATTATCATGTCGATCATGTCAACCATTGTTGCGATCGTCGAAGTATCCCTGTTTGGCGCGATGGGCAATCTGGTTGACTGGCTGTCAAACAGTAACCCAGAGACATTTTGGCAAGATAACCAGAGCGCGCTCATTTTCTACGGAATGTTGCTTCTGGTAGTGATGCCTATTCTTGTTGTCTGTTACTCACTTTTGGTACACCAGACGTTACTGGGTAACTACCCAATGTCGATTCGTTGGCTCACACACCGTTATCTGCTCAAACAGAGTCTCAACTTTTATCAAGATGACTTTGCTGGTCGTGTGGCAACGAAAGTCATGCAGACCTCTCTTGCGGTGCGAGAAACGGTAATGAAGTCGATGGATGTGTTTGTCTACGTTTCGGTCTACTTTACCTCTATCGTCGTCTTACTCGCTCAAGCTGACTGGCGTCTGATGATCCCAATGGTGATCTGGCTAGCTTGCTATATCTGCATCCAAATTTATTTTGTACCAAAGCTGAAGCAAGTCGCCTCGGAACAAGCAGACGCCCGTTCAACTATGACAGGGCGTATCGTAGATAGTTACACCAACATCGCTACTGTTAAGCTGTTTTCACACAGCAAAAGGGAAACTGAATATGCTGAAAAAGGCATGACGGGTTTCCTTGACACTGTTTATCGCCAAATGAGACTGGTCACGGGCTTTGATGTCGCGGTTGAAATTACTAACTACATCTTAGTCTTCTCAATTGGTGCCCTATCGATCTATCTATGGATGGACAACTCAATCAGTATCGGCGCTATCGCGATTGCGATCGCCCTCGCTCTGCGTATCAACGGTATGTCGATGTGGATCATGTGGGAAGTCGGTGCGCTGTTCGAAAACATGGGTACGGTAGTGGACGGCATGAAAACCATGGCGAAACCAATTGATATCCAAGATAAGCCAAACGCTCTGCCGTTGGAAGTTAAGCAAGGCGGTATTGAATTTGAGGACGTCAGTTTTCATTACGGCGATAAAAAGAAAGGGGTCATTAACCACTTAAATCTCAATATCAAGCCGGGTGAAAAAGTGGGCCTAGTGGGTCGCTCGGGCGCGGGCAAATCCACCTTAGTCAACTTGCTATTGCGCTTCCACGATGTTGAAAGCGGCAAGATTAAAATTGATGGTCAGGTGATCTCAGACGTCACTCAAGATTCCCTACGTAGCAAGATTGGTATGGTGACGCAAGACACGTCCCTGCTACACCGCTCGATTCGCGATAACATCTTGTATGGCAACCCTGACGCGTCAGAAGAAGACCTTCTAAAAGCGACTAAACAAGCCCATGCTGATGAATTTATTCAAGCGCTCAGTGACCCGTTTGGTAACACGGGCTACGATGCTCAAGTAGGTGAACGAGGCGTGAAACTTTCGGGAGGCCAACGCCAGCGTATCGCAATCTCTCGCGTGCTACTCAAAGATGCGCCGCTGCTTATCCTTGATGAAGCCACCTCTGCTCTCGACTCGGAAGTAGAAGCGGCAATCCAAGAGAGTCTTAACGAGCTTATGCAAGGCAAAACTGTAATTGCGATTGCTCACCGACTATCGACCATCGCTGCAATGGATCGCTTAATCGTGTTAGATAAAGGCGAAATCGTTGAACAAGGCACCCACCAAGAGCTAGTTGAAAGTGGCGGTATCTACGCCCAGCTATGGGCTCATCAGACGGGTGGATTCATCGCAGAAGAGACCGATGTAGCGTAACTAGTTGATTTAATTGAAAACTAGTTTAACTAATTAGTGGCGATTTACTGAGAATAACCGACAAAAACCGAGGTTAACTGACAGTTGTCGCCACTTGGAACATGCTTAGGCAATGCGCGTTTCACACACTCCCAAGCCGCATAATAACGAACATCAAACAAAGCATGCTCACTAACTGCAACATTCAATAATTCATTATACAACCTGATTACCACCGACTCTCAGCTAGCTTGAGAAGCTTTTCTGGCATAGGTGGTGCGCATACCGATGCTCTTAAAAGTGCAAGGGTCATGTCCTCAAGGTTAAAGCGATGATTGAATCTAAAGCAGAATTCTCCAAGATATCTCGGTAAGTGTTTCTTGCGTATCGCATGATACGTCCCATGTAGCGAGTTCTTAACATTACCAATCATTGTATCAAC
>NZ_JATABI010000076.1:0-7844 GCF_036533795.1 Vibrio sp. M250220
AATCAATGAAGAAATCATACGCCGATATGTAAGACATCAAGAGAAGCAAGAGCGAGTAGAGCAGCACCAGTTGGCGTTGGATTAAACAAAGGCCCCCTTTTAGGGGGCTCACACAAAGCCACCTTCTTTAGAAGGTGGTAATTTACTTGCTACTTGCAAAAAAAATTGTAACTTTGTATTATTCGCATCTAGTAGTACAAATGATAATAATTAGCACTAGCAATGAATAATGATTATTAAGCTCAACAAGGATGCTTTTCAAATGAATGTAAAATCTCTATTGGCTCAATCAGTCGCAGCGTCGTTACTGATGGCAAGTGGCTCAGTATTCGCAGCAAATGTAACCAAAGAACAAGTTGTTGAGCACTATGCTGACGTTGCTCATGCTGTGTTTGCCGATTCACTGACTACAGCGCAATCGCTAGAGAAGTCGATCGAAGTCTTTCTGGCTAACCCAACGGCCGAAAAATTCCAGCAAGTAAAACAAGCTTGGCTTGAGTCTCGCGTTCCATACCAACAGTCTGAAGTTTTCCGTTTTGGTAACGCTGTTGTCGATGATTGGGAAGGTCAGCTAAATGCGTGGCCGCTGGATGAGGGCCTCATTGACTACGTATCACCTGAATACCAATACGAACTGGGTAATGAAGGCGCAAATGCCAACATCGTTGCTAATAAGCAGCTAACGATCGGTGCAACAAGGTTAGATGTAGCGAAAATTACACCAGAGCTGATTGCTGATCTAAACGAAGTCGGTGGTTCGGAAGCGAACGTCGCATCTGGTTACCATGCGATTGAGTTCCTTCTTTGGGGGCAAGATTTAAACGGAACTAATGCAGGAGCAGGTGCGCGTGCATACACAGATTTTGTGGTCGGTGAAAACTGTACCAACGGCAACTGTGACCGTCGTGGTGACTATCTAAAAGCCGCCGCTGAGTTACTCGTTCAGGACTTAGAGTGGATGGAAAATCAGTGGTCAGCGGATGTTAAAGGCAACTACCGTGAAGAGTTGATCAACGATTCCGCAGATAAAGGGTTACGTAAAATGTTGTTTGGTATGGGGTCACTTTCTCTTGGCGAATTGGCTGGTGAGCGTATGAAAGTTGCTCTAGAAGCCAACTCAACGGAAGATGAGCACGACTGTTTCTCGGACAATACGCACAATTCACACTACTACAATGAGCAAGGCATCTACAACGTCTACACTGGCACATACCAGCGTCAAGACGGTACATTGTTAGCTGGTCCTAGTATTCACGAACTTGTTGCTCAGAAAGACAAACAGGCAGCCAAAGAGATTCAAAAGCAATTTGATGTCACTCGTGCACAAGTGGGTCAGTTAGTGACTTCTGCTGAAAAGAACAACCAGTTCTTTGACCAGTTGATTGCTGCTGGTAACACGCAAGGTAACGCATTGGTCAATGAAACCATCATGTCGCTAGTGACGCAGACAGCTCAAATTGAACGAGCGGCAAAAATTGTCGGTATCACGAGTTTGAATCCAGACACCGCAGATCACGAGTTTTAATCGCTCGATGACTTAAACCGAAGGGCTCATTAGAGCCCTTTTGCCGTTTTTTATCTAATGTGTTTTTGAGAATTATTCCCATTTAATCTGTGCGGTTATAGCGCCTTATGAGAGCTATCAGAATGAAGTTGTACTTGAAACCAGTTTTAACCTGTTTGCTAATGCTTAGCACCTCCATGTCATCCTTTGCTTATGATGTCACGTCGGGAGGTAAAACAACGGTCGAGAAAGAAGGCCCCAATGCGTTCTCGCTGCCAGCGGGCAATTTGCCTATGTCAAAACGTCTGGACTTTAGTGTCGGAAACAGTTTTTTCCGTAACCCTTGGGTTCAGGCTCCAGCGTCTACCGATGCACGTGATGGGTTAGGGCCGCTGTTTAATACAAATGGGTGCCAAAACTGTCACATTAAAGATGGGCGAGGTCATCCGCCAGAGGCCAATGATCTTCACGCGGTCTCGATGTTGGTGCGATTAAGTATTCCGCCAATGACTGCTGAGCAGAAAAAGGCGTATATCAAAGATGGCACTATTCCTGAGCCAACTTATGGTGGTCAACTACAAGACTTTGCTCTGCAAGATCAAACGGTGGAAGGCCAAATAAGAATTACATACCAAGAGGTTCCGGTGACTTTTGCTGACGGAACACGCGTGTCATTGCGCAAACCGAATTTATCGATTGTTGAGTTGGGTTACGGAGAGATGCACCCACAAACGCAAATGTCTGCTCGTGTTGCGCCGCCAATGATAGGTCTTGGATTGCTAGAAAGTATTCCTGCTGCAACACTAAAAGCATGGGCAGATGAGCAAGACAAGGACGGAGATGGTATCTCAGGAAAACTGAATATCGTCTGGGACGTTCGTGGCAATGATTTTGCTATCGGTCGATTTGGCTGGAAAGCGGGACAGCCGAACTTAATGCAGCAGAATGCTGCGGCTTTTAACGGCGACGTGGGTCTAACTAGCTCGCTATTTCCAAATGAGAACTGTACTGCTAAGCAGACACTTTGTCGCGAGTTACCTAACGGTGGTTCACCTGAGGTCAGTGATAACATTCTTGATTTCGTAGAGTTCTATTCACAGCACTTAGCGGTCCCAGCAAGACGTAATATCAACAAGCCGGAAGTTAAATTAGGGCAACAATTGTTTGCAAAAGTGGGTTGTGAAAGCTGTCATAAAACCAATGTAAAGACGGCAACACGCGAAGAACTGCCATCGTTGTCTAACCAAACCATTCACCCATACACTGACATGTTACTGCATGATATGGGGCCAGGGCTTGCTGACAATCGCCCTGAATATCTGGCGAATGGGCAGGAGTGGAGAACACAACCTCTATGGGGTATTGGTTATACCAAAGAAGTCAATGGCCACACTTATTTTCTGCATGACGGACGTGCACGTAACCTGATGGAAGCAGTACTGTGGCATGGCGGAGAAGCTGAAGCCGCAAAACAGAAGGTGTTGCAGTTTAATCAGACAGAACGAGATGCACTGATTGCATTTCTTAACTCGCTGTAGGAATTACCGATGAACTATACCAAGCTTGTTTTAGCCTCATCATTTTCGTTGTCAGTCTTGGGTTGCCAAAGTATTGGAAATGATGCAAATCAGCCTCAACTGACTGATCACTATAGTCAGGCCGTTTATCAAGTCGAGTTTATGTCTGCGCAGAAATTTAGAACAGAGGCCGATAAGCTCACTGACTCGATATCAAGCTATTGTGCTTCGACCACAGATATTGAAGCAGTCAAATCTCAGTGGCATCAGACTATGCTGAGTTGGATGGCGCTCCAAGGACAAGAGCGCGGCCCAGAAGCTGCTTTGGCCCAAAGCTGGAACGTACAGTTTTGGCCCGACAAA
Organism: Vibrio sp. M250220; assembly: GCF_036533795.1. Taxonomy (NCBI): domain Bacteria; kingdom Pseudomonadati; phylum Pseudomonadota; class Gammaproteobacteria; order Vibrionales; family Vibrionaceae; genus Vibrio; species Vibrio sp. M250220. The sequence goes on from NZ_JATABI010000076.1 coordinate 3,385, forward strand.
AAAAATACCACTGGGCTTAAAATGAGCGCATTGATTAAGCAGCCTAATACTTGGTCAGCGCAAGCGATTGCGCTTCAGAGTGTTACCGTTCAGGGACTAGGTTCAGTCGAATGGTTATTGTTTGATCAAGCCTCAGATTTGACGGGGAATCCTCGAACTTGTCAGACCGCGACGTCGATTGCAGAAAATCTTCAAAGTAATGCCAATAAAATTGCTGACGCATGGACGTTGAACCCATGGGTTGAGCTTAACGAGCAGCAATGGCAATCAGAGTATATTGCGCTGCTGTCTAACCAGCTCGAATACAGCATGAAAAAAATGAGCCGCCCGCTGGCGAATTTTGGTCAACCTCGCCCATATTTTTCAGAGTCTTGGCGCTCTAAAACATCGATGCAAAACCTTCGTGCCAATATAGTAGCGATAGAAAAACTCTATTTTTCCGAGGGTAATGGACTGGATGCCATACTGCGTCAGCAAGACAAATCGGATCTTGCCGATCGAGTGGCTAATCAGTTTGCAATGACCATTGAGACTTGGCCAACGGACATGAGCTTGTTCGATATGTTGCAAACCAAGCAAGGCTACCAAAACGCCTACTCTCAATACAATAAACTAGAGCAATTGCAATATCTGATTCATGAAGAAGTCGCGATTGAACTAGGCGTAATTATAGGATTTAACGCAACTGATGGTGACTGATAGTACTCGTCGTAAATTGCTAAAGGCGGCTCTATTTGCAGCGGCTTGTCCTCTTGTTGGATGTGTTTCTACCAAACCGAAAATGAAGCAACCCTCTCTGGTTGGGTGCGCAATTGCAGGTCGAGATCGTTACAGTGCAGTGGTTGCAGATTCATATGGTATGCCAATCCACTCAGTATCTCTCCCGCAAAGAGGGCACGGTGTCGCCACTTTAGCGCAACTGAATCACGCCGTGGCCTTTGGACGTCGGCCAGGGACCTACTTTCAGGTGTTTGACTTTCTGACCGGTGATGTGATCAAACTGAGAGCCGCGGACAGCAACCGTCATTATTACGGACATGGTGTCTACTCAAATGACGGGCAGTGGTTATATGCCACTGAAGGTGAGCGTGGGACCAGCCGAGGCATTATTGGTATTTATGATGTTGCTGCAGGTTACAAAAAAATCGCTGAGTTTAGCGGGTTTGGCGTCGGCCCTCATGAAGTGATCGTGATGCCAAATGATATCTTGGTTATCGGTGTCGGCGGGGTGCGCACTAATGGGCGTGAGCCGCTCAACTTGGCTACAATGATGCCGAGTCTGAGTTACTTAAGTCACAATGGCGAGCTTATTGAGCAAGTGGGACTGAGCGACCACAAACTCAGTATCCGACATTTGGCCCACGATGGTTCAGACACGGTACTGTGTGGGCAGCAGTACCGAGGTGAGCCGGATGAATATCCTTCGCTGTTGGCTATGCATCAAGTGGGAGGAGAGCTTGTGCCGTTACAAGCAGAGCCTGAGCAGTGGGCTCGCTTTGATCATTACATTGCGAGTATCGCGGCAACGCAAGAGTGGATTTTAGCGACTTCTCCTCGCGGCAACTGCTACGGCATCTGGTCGAAAGAGACGCACCAGCTTGTTGAGTTGGCTCCACTGCCTGATGCCTCTGGAGTCGTCGTTGAAAGTGATCAGTTTAAAGTGAGCTCAGGTAGCGGTGGTGTGATTAGCCAGTCAGCGCCAGGCGCTAAGGAGATCGTTCAATCTGGCGTGCAGTGGGACAACCATTGGGCGAAACTGAGCGGCTAATTTCTGAAAAACTTAGACACTCCCGTCAGTCTTAAAAACAAGTCATACCGAGCGCTTTCATCTCTGCCATACTTTACCTAAACGTATGGAAGGGATGTGACAATGCGAAGATGGGCTTATTGGTTGATATTATTGTGTCTGACTCCTTCAGCGGTGCTGTCTGCCCCTTATTTTAATCAGATAGGATGGTTGAAGTCGGACAGTCAACTGCATCGATTGTTGCAATACCCTGCTGTGGTTGAAGATATTTACCGCAATAACAACGATCAGATGATCTGGTTCGATCTGCAACAAAGTAGCAAGTTAGAGTTTCAGCTAGAAGTCATCGATCTCGCTGGCTTTAGCGCGTTATTTTCCCGTCAGCTAAGCTATTTGCAGTTTTACCGCAAGAGTAATCGCTGGTACGAGTATGACTTACTTGCGACCGATACCTTACTGCTTTACATGAGTTATGCCGAAGTGGCGAAGACTCGTGGGCAAGACTGGTTCTTTGAACGCAAAATGACGCAACCTCTGCCTCTTCCTCCCAACAGTGCACTAATTGCTACCCACAGAGCGATTGGGCAGCAGCAACTGGGTGAGCTGATCGAAGCGTATACTCCTGACTCTTCAGGCTATCAGGATCTCGTTGACACTTACCTGCATATGGTCAAATACCAAAAAATCGATACGCCAGTGTATCGACAGTCAGGTTTGGTTAAGGTTGGAGATAAGCTGGACAATCGGGATGTACTGCTTCAACGGCTAGAAATAGTCGACGTTAACCTATTTGATGTACGCAAGGATGTCAGTTGGTATGACCGTTCACTAGAAAAAGCGGTGAAAGAGTTTCAGCGACTACATGGCTTAAAGGCAGATGGCATAATTGGCCCAGAAACCATTAAGTGGATTAACTTACCGATCGAGAAGCGGCTAGCCATTTTAGCGATTAACGCTGAGCGTATTCGTTACTGGCCAGCAGAACGAGACACGATTATCGTGGTCAATGTGCCGAGCTTCCAAATGAAATACTGGAATTCGGGACAAACGGTATTCGAATCAAAAGTAGTGGTGGGTAAAAAGGCTCGTCCAACACCCCTAATGATGACGAAGTTAGATTCCTTGATTCTCAATCCTACCTGGAATGTCCCTTGGAAAATCATGGTGGAAGATATTATCCCGAAAGTGCAGCAGGACAGGGATTATCTCGTCAATCATAATATCCAGATTATTCCCAAATGGGGCTCACAAGAAGTGATAGACCCAAACGATATTGACTGGGAAAACCTCAAGCCAGAGACGTTTCCTTATCGTATGACGCAGCTTTCAGGGAGCGCTAACGCGTTAGGCCTTTATAAATTTAATACGCCTAATCGACGAGCTATATATCTGCACGATACACCAAGTAAAAACCTGTTTGCTGAAACACAACGAGCGTTTAGCTCAGGATGTATTCGAGTTGAGAACGCTGATGTGTTTGCGGATACCTTACTGCAAACACAGGGTTTAGTGATGGATGAACAAGCTCAACAGACACCGAGACCCAATCAGTCGATCCCTCTCAAAAATCGTATACCAGTCCATATCATTTACCAAACGGCATGGTATGAGGAAGGCAATGTCCACTACAGGGAAGACATTTACCGCCTCGACAGATTTAGTTACACAAAGGGATAAACTTGACCAAACCTTTACCGAGGCAATTCGAAACTATTTTTATCAATAGGTTCAACAATTAAGCAAAAAGATCGTGCTCAAGTGCCACCTTGAGCACGTTTTATGCATTTGCACTTCACAACAGAGTTAGGTAGTGTCACCAGTCGACACGTTAGAGCAACAATTATTGTGAAGGTATTTGAAAGTGGCATTATCCCGACGAGATTTTATTAAACTGGCCGGAAGTGGTTTGGTAGTAGCGAGTTGTATTCCTAGTATCGCTTTGGCGAAATACCCAGATCAACCTCGAACTCTTGCACTGACAAACCTCCATACACGAGAAGCGCTTGAAACATGTTACTTTGATGGTACCCGTTACGTTTCACGAGAACTTAACCGACTGAATCACCTTTGCCGCGATTTTAGACGTGACGAAGTCTATCCAATGGATAAGAAACTGTTCGATCACATTAGCTTGATTCAGAAAGCGCTAAGTGTCGAAGCAGAAGTTCAGATTATTTCAGGCTACCGCTCTCCAGCGACGAATGAATCATTGCGCGGTAAGTCAAAGGGTGTGGCAAAGAAGAGCTATCATATGCTTGGTCAAGCGATAGATTTTCGTCTTGACGGTGTCAGTCTGAAGCGCGTGCGAGACGTTTCTAGAGAGCTACAACTTGGTGGCGTAGGTTACTATCCAAGTAGTAATTTTGTTCATATTGACACTGGTCCAGTTCGCTATTGGTCATAGCTTTATCACTAGGATGCGGGTCGAGTGTTGTCAAAGCGCTTGGCAAATGTCATAGTTCAGCGAGTTAAGACGTTTATCAAGGTTTATTTATGTCACTTAAGTATCAAGTCGTTCCTGTCACTTCGTTTTCTCAAAACTGCTCTATTGTTTGGTGTGACCAAACAATGGAAGGTATCGTTGTTGATCCAGGCGGCGACGTGAAACAGCTCGCGATGCTAATCAAAGAACTTGGTGTCAAAGTGGTTAACCTTGTTTTGACCCATGGTCACTTAGATCATGTTGGCGGTACAGAACCGTTGGCTGATGAGC
>NZ_JATABI010000077.1:0-7785 GCF_036533795.1 Vibrio sp. M250220
AATCAATGAAGAAATCATACGCCGATATGTAAGACATCAAGAGAAGCAAGAGCGAGTAGAGCAGCACCAGTTGGCGTTGGATTAAACAAAGGCCCCCTTTTAGGGGGCTCACACAAAGCCACCTTCTTTAGAAGGTGGTAATTTACTTGTGAGAGTTATTATCAAGAAGAAAAAACAAAAACGCTAAAAAGGATGTCAAATGGATGCTCTAGATTTACTGCTCAACCGTCGCTCAATTGCCAAGTTGTCAGAGCCCGCTCCAGAAGGTAAAGCACTAGAAAACATTATTCGCGCTGGTTTACGTGCCCCTGATCATGCAGGGTTGACACCATGGCGCTTTGTTATTGCCCAAGGTGAAGGGCTTGGAAAGCTGTCCGAAATTCTGCTCAAAGCGGCGCAAGCAGAGCAAAGCGATCAAGCGGTGATCGACAAAGTAAAGAACGCACCTTTTCGCGCACCTATGGTGATCACTGTTATTGCGAAAGTAACAGAGCATGACAAAGTCCCAGCTTTTGAACAGCATCTATCTGCGGGTTGTGCAGTACAGGCGATGCAAATGGCGGCAGTCGCGCAAGGTTTCCAAGGTTTCTGGCGCTCTGGCGAATGGATGTTCCACCAAGAGGTGCGTAATGCGTTTGCTCTTGAGGGTGAAGATCAAATAGTCGGATTCCTTTATCTAGGAACCGCAGGCTGTACACCAATGAAGGTGCCTGACAGAGATTTGAGTAAGTTTGTTGAATACCTTTAACCGATAAAGAGAGAGCTTGGTTTATGCCAAGCTCTTTTTTTAATGGATGTTGTAAGCAATAACAAAATCGATAAACAGACGTACTTTCTCAGGGAGGTGATCTTTGTGGTTGTACAACATATAGATGTCACGAGGGTTCGCACTCCAATCTTGAAGCACACGAACCAAGCTCCCATCTTCAATATATTCACGCAGCATAACGTCTGGCATCAGAGTGATGCCTAAGCCTTCCGAACAAGCACTTCTGACCACGTTCAGCGTGTTCGCTTGAAAACGTCCTTTATCGTTATTGATGACGGTTTCGCCACTGTTGTTCGACAATTGCCATTTGAGCAGTGGTGACCCTTTTAGTAGCGAGTGCTGATGCAGTTCTTCCGCATGCTTCGGCGCAGGATGGGCTTTGAGATATTTGGGGCTCGCCACCAAAATATCCGCCACTGAGCTAATTTTACGCGCGATAAGGCTTGAGTCACGTTGAGGGCCGACTCGGAAAATAACGTCCCACTCGGTTGGGTCAAGTTGTTCTGAGTGATTGCTGGTGGTGAGATCGATGTTAATGTCCGGGTACTGGCACATAAACGCGTTAAACATCGGCATCATCATTCGTTTGGTTAAGTTTGACGGTGCAGTGATGCGAATTTTACCCGCAGCACCGCGGCACTCATCGGTGATTTCTTCCGCAGCGAGTGTTAGACGGTTGAGTAGAGGTGAACACTCTGCATAAAAACGTTCGCCAGCTTCTGTCAACGAGAGTTTACGCGCGTGGCGGTTAAGCAAACGAAGGTTTAAAGATTCTTCTAATGCCTGAATACGTCGCGTAATTGTTGCAACAGGAATCATTGCTTTACGCGAAGTTGCTGTATAGCTCCCATTTTCGACTACTAGTCTAAACAGGTTTAGGTCATCTAATTTCATTGTGCCAGACACATATTTTTACGAATTCGATTAATTTATATCTATATCAAATGCTAAAGTTTGAGTCATATCAACAACTACAGCGAAATTTGATATCCCATACATATAGTATGCAACTCAGGTCAAAAGTGGAAGATTTGTATAAACAGCCTTTTGCGACTACTTTTTAAAGAGTGTTTAAAACAACTGGCAATAATAAAAATAACGAAACGTTGTACCCCATGCAGTTTGTGAGGCGAAGGTTTATGCATAAGACAATCGAAGTTGGGACCAATGCGACAGTACCAGTCTCTGGTGGACAAAAAGTGATTATGCTGGTGGACGACGATCCTATTTTTCGTCGCATCACCTCAGGCTTTTTAGTTGACCAAGGATATAAAGTCATTGAAGCAGAAGATGGTCTAGATGGCTTACAAAAATTACGTACTGGTGAACCAGATTTAATACTCTGCGACCTCTCTATGCCGATTCTTGATGGAGTAGAGTTCGTTGAAGAGGTGAGTTTGGAATATCCATCACTCCCTTTAATCGTCGTTTCTGCGACGGACGAGATATCGGATGTGGCCAAAGCGCTCCGGTTTGGCATCAAAGATTTCCTCGCTAAACCGATCAGCAACCACGCGCATCTTGCATGTGCGATTGAAAATACACTCGATGATTCGGATAACCATCTGAGCGATCAACGTGACTTTTCCAGTCAGTGGTTCAGAGTGGATAGTGGGGATATGCAGGAAGAACAAGAGTTACACTGGCATTTAGAGTATTTGGAAGACAATCCAAGTGCTGCAAAAGACCTGCTTCATGCTCTGTTGCCGGATAAAGATACTTCCCAAGGTAATTGGAAATGCAGCTACCGACTGCTTCAGTCCACAGATGTGATGCCGCTGGTTTTTGACTATGCGTGGTTGATGAACGGTCAGTTCGCCTTTTATCTAGTGGATTCTGACAGCGAAGGTCAGCATGGTGCGGCAACCACCCTGATGATCAGAGCTCTTTTCCACGATTATCTACGTAACTTGAAGTGCTTTAATGCTGACTTGAAGGATATTGCATCTCTATTGGAGAAGGGCATTAAATGTACGGGGTGCAGCACGCCAGTTCGGGCGCTATTTGGTATCGCTGACTTATCTGAAGGGGCACTCTCTTTGCTGCCTGCGGGGTTAGATGCCCAATGGTCAAATGGATATATCAATCAGCATATTGCGGCCGGAGCTTTGTTAGGACAGAACTGTGGTAAGAATTTTATCACTTCAGATTTACCCATTCAGTCTGCCTGTCAGTTGATGTTAAATTGCCTCGGTTCAAGCAGTTTTAGTCTCGATATTTATCAAGGAGCGAAAGCGTAGCGCAGAGCATCACAGTTTCCTAAAACCCTAATCTTAGTCAGTGTTTGTCACCGTCTGATTAGGGTATAGTCCGCCATAAACAAAAATAGCCCATTTCCTTAACATTAAGTTAATGGTTTGGGCAATAAGTCGTCACCTACAATTTGAGAAGTGAGCTCATGGCAGACAAAGATTTTAAAGAACCATATAATATTTTTTACTTTCTAGGATTTATAGCAGTACTACTTATCCCGACGCTTCCAGCGACTCTTACCTGGATTCGCGTGTTAAATGGATACGCGGGCTTCTAAACCAGACTTCGGAGCATGCCATCAATATTCGTAAACTCTTTCTCAAATTTGTTGGTATGCTCAGCCTAGTTTTAGGCATCATCGGTATATTCCTTCCTCTATTACCTACCACCCCTTTTATTCTGCTGGCTAGTGCGTGTTTTATGCGCAGCAGTCCACGCTTCCACTATTGGCTAAGGCACCATAAAACGTTTGGGCCGATGCTAACTAACTGGCACAAAAATCGCGCTGTTACCGCGAAAGTTAAAAAGCGTGGAGCGGTATGCATCTTGCTGAGTTTTGCGTTTTCAATCTGGGTAGTATCGCATTTCTGGTTAAAGATTATGCTAGTTTTGATGCTGATAGTTTTGCTGAGTTGGTTTATTCGTTTGCCTGTGATGGAGCACCTTGCCGACAGCGAAGAAAATCACTAAGATTGCTAGGAAGTGTGCCCGCTTTTAGAGTGGGCGTTTGTTTTTAGGCACAATAAACTTGGTGACTGTTTCGGTTATAGCCTTAGTTTAGATTGTGCTGAGAACCATGCTAATCGTTGGTTATCGTTACCTGTAACTTGGTCAACCAACCTAGCCAATCTAAGTAAAGAGTTATGACAACTGAAACAATTGCGCAGATCAAATCTAGCATCAAGAGCATTGCTGACTACCCAAAACCAGGCATTCTTTTCCGTGATGTAACCAGTCTTATGGAAGACGCAAGTGCTTACCAAGCGACGATTCAACTACTGGTTGAAAAGTACAAAGATATGGGTTTTACCAAAATCGTTGGTACAGAAGCACGCGGTTTTCTATTTGGAGCGCCTTTAGCTCTTGAGCTTGGTGTCGGTTTTGTACCAGTGCGTAAGCCAGGTAAACTGCCTCGTGCGACCGTTGCTCAATCATACGAGCTTGAATACGGTACAGATACCCTAGAAATTCATACTGATGCAATCAAAGAAGGTGACAAGGTACTGGTTGTTGATGACCTTTTGGCAACTGGCGGCACTATCGAAGCGACAACGAAGCTAATCCGTCAACTCGGCGGTGTTGTTGAGCACGCTGCATTTGTGATTAACCTGCCTGAAATCGGTGGTGACAAACGTCTTGAAGGCCTTGGCCTTAACGTTTACAGCATTTGTGAGTTTGAAGGACATTAATCGGGTAGGTTATTAGTGAGTATAGTTTCATGAGTTATCTTGCCTTAGCGCGAAAGTGGCGACCAACTAAGTTTAATGAAGTGGTTGGTCAGGCCCACGTTTTAACTGCATTAGAGAATGCTTTAGCACAGAATCGTCTCCACCACGCTTATCTATTTAGTGGAACGCGAGGCGTCGGTAAAACGACGATTGGACGTCTGTTTGCTAAAGGTCTGAACTGCGAAACAGGCATTACAGCCACACCTTGTGGGGTTTGTGATACTTGTAGAGAGATCGATGAAGGACGATTTGTTGATCTGCTCGAAATCGATGCGGCGTCTCGTACTAAGGTTGAAGATACTCGTGAACTCCTCGACAACGTGCAGTACAAACCTGCACGCGGTCGTTTTAAAGTCTACCTCATCGATGAAGTACACATGCTGTCTCGCCACAGTTTCAATGCCTTATTGAAAACACTGGAAGAGCCGCCTGAGTATGTGAAGTTCTTGTTAGCGACCACTGATCCACAGAAGCTGCCGGTAACGATTTTATCGCGCTGTCTCCAGTTTCATTTGAAGCCGATCAGCGTCGACAACATTCATCAACAGCTCGATCATATTCTACAGCAAGAAAAAGTTGTTTCAGAGGCACGAGCCTTGGGAATGATCTCGCATGCTGCTGATGGCAGTATGCGTGATGCATTGAGTTTGACTGACCAAGCTATCGCACTGGGCAATGGACAAGTCTTGACTGACAGTGTCGCTCACATGCTGGGTACGCTAGATACAGATCAAGCCTTACACCTGCTCGAAGCGATTAGCTCCAAACAGCCTCAGGTCGTGATGGATTGTGTTACAGCACTTGCACAAAATGGTGTTGAGTGGGATGGTTTGCTACAGCAGTTAGCTGCGCAACTGCATCGTTTAGCCATGTACCAAGCGTTACCTGCCACCTTAGACTTATCTCAGCCTGATGCAGAGAAAGTGGCGCTATTGAGCCGTCAGCTGTCGCCACAAGATGTTCAACTTTATTACCAAATTGCGCTTAAAGGGAGACAAGACCTTCCTTTAGCACCGTCGGAGAGAATTGGCTTAGAGATGATTCTGTTGCGTATGATGGCGTTTAGACCTGCATCGCAAATACAAGCAAACTCTATTTCTGTTGCTGTAGAATCCCAAGTGCAGATGACGACGCCTACGCAAAGTCATGCCTCATCTCGCTCTGCCACATCCTCAATGCAGCCGACCAATCAAACTGCTGAGCGTGTCCTTCAGGCGAGCCCTAGTCAACCAGAGATGCCACCAGTGGCACACTATGATGCTCCTCCGGCTGCCGATTACATGCCTGATCCGCCGAACTATGATGAAGTACAGCAGTATTACGAACAACAAGGCAATCAGCCAAGTTCTGCCGCACCGATTGAACAGCCTTCTCAGCCACAACAAACAAGTGCACCTTCTCGAGTCGCTGGATTGAGGCATCAACTCCGCTCTCAACGCAATGGGGTGAATTCAGGGCAAGGGAATACGCCAAAAAAGGCTAATGCGACATCTGCAAAACCAGAATCTGTTCTAGAACGTGTAGCAAGAAAACACGCAGGAATCGAGCAGGTGTCGCCATTGTCTAACCCGAATGTCAATGCAACACCTGAGGCAGACGATGAACCGTATCGCTGGAAACCGTCGCTGCCACAGATAAACACGGTTAAAACTGAGCTGACGCCAACCTTACTAAAGCAAGCGTTAGAGCATGAAAAAACACCAGAAATGGTGGAGAAGCTGGTACAAGAAAGTCTAGAACAGAGCGAGTGGGCTAAGTTAATCAGCCAACTGTCGACGGCCAAGCTGACTGAGCAGTTGGCGTTAAACTCACATTTCCAGAAGAGTGACGCATCCATTTCCTTAGTGTTGAGAGCATCGCAAGCGCATCTAAATACAGATCGAGCACAAAGTGAGTTGCTTGGGGAATTAAACCGGGTTCTTAACCAAGAGTGTCACTTGAGTGTTGAGATTGGTGAAAGTGGCGAGACGCCTCTAGAGTTAAGAGACAAATTGTATCAAGGGCGTTTACAGCGCGCTTTTGACAGTCTGGAAAGTGATCCGAATATCCAGTTCATCCAAAAAAGGTTTGCAGCTGAACTCGACAGTGAAAGCGTCAGACCGATTTGATTTTACGGGGTTGAATCGTAATGAGCCAGCCCCCATCTAATAACGAAACAAGCTAAATAACCAGAGAGATTAACATGTTTGGTAAAGGCGGTATGGGCAATCTAATGAAGCAAGCCCAGCAAATGCAAGATCGCATGCAAAAGCTTCAAGAAGAAATCGCAAATATGGAAGTAACAGGTGAGTCTGGCGCTGGCCTTGTGAAAGTGACCATTACTGGTAGCCACAGTGTACGTCGCGTTGAAATCGACGACAGCTTGATGGAAGACGATAAAGAGATGCTTGAAGACCTTATCGCCGCCGCTTTTAACGACGCTGCACGTCGTGTTGAAGAAACTCAAAAAGAGAAAATGGCAAGTATTACCGGTGGCATGCAACTTCCACCTGGTATGAAAATGCCTTTCTAATCAACAAGGTTAGATAATGCGCACCAGTCATATGCTGGAGCAATTGATGGAGGCCTTACGTTGTCTGCCTGGGGTTGGCCCTAAGTCGGCACAGCGTATGGCCTTTCATTTGTTACAGCGAGATAGAAAGGGCGGCTTACAATTAGCCGATGCACTGAGTCAGGCAATGACCGAAATTGGGCATTGTAATGAGTGTAGAACCTTCACGGAAGAAGACGTTTGCCACATCTGTACCAATCCTAAACGTCAGGAAAATGGTCAACTTTGTGTGGTAGAAAGTCCGGCAGATATAGCTGCGGTAGAAGCAACAGGTCAGTACTCAGGTCGATACTTCGTATTGATGGGGCACTTGTCGCCTCTAGACGGTATTGGTCCGAGTGATATCGGCCTTGATGTTCTGGACTATCGACTACGTCGAGGTGACATTTCGGAAGTTATCTTAGCCACAAACCCGACGGTTGAAGGTGAAGCGACGGCTCACTATATCGCGGAATTGTGTAAAGAAAGCAACGTGTTAGCAAGCCGTATTGCTCATGGTGTTCCTGTTGGTGGTGAGTTAGAGCTCGTTGATGGTACGACACTCTCTCATTCGCTACTTGGCCGACATAAGCTGTAATCGTTCCAAATAAAAGCAAAGCCGCGATATCTATCGCGGCTTTTTTATTTTCAGCCCTAAACCACCTACTTCAGTAGGTGGTTATCATCCGTTTCGGCTTTGCCTGTAAAACTACTCATGCTAAATGCGTCTTTGATTTTTCCAGAAGTCAAAGAGGACAAATAACATGAGTAGATACAATCAAGCT
>NZ_JATABI010000078.1:0-7704 GCF_036533795.1 Vibrio sp. M250220
TATAGTGAGGCGGATTCATATCTGCTCATGTTCTTTATTTCCTTCATTTGCTGGTTACAAACGAGGACATCTTGAACATGAGCGTTCTTCGGGCATAGCCCAAAGGAACGATCACCACCTTCTAAAGAAGGTGGTTTAAGGTTAGAAAACAAAAATACTTCTAGATTTTTCTGAAGGTGTGCCCCTATAACCTCGAAATTATTTGAGATTAATATACTTTATTTCCAAAATTTTACTATTTTCTATAGTATATTCTTTAACGGAGTCAATATAATTACATAATTTTGCGGAACAAATTTCTTCAAGAGTAGCTGGGAGTATTTTTCCTTTAAGTTTAAAATTGCAGCATTTGTCAAAATCTCCAACATCTTCAATTTTGTCCCAAAACATCACATATTCACTGCAATAAAAATAAATTTTGTTGTCAAAAAACTCTGGGATTGTACAGAGCTCTACTCCATCACTTTGTCTTTCATGCATGTTATAATCATGATTTAAGAAAAATACATTTTTCATCGTACAATTTTAATCCTATTTGGGAAAAGCTGTTATTACTCTATTTGAGCCTAATTCTGTTACTATTCGAATTGTATTTAGCTTTTGACCATGTCCTGGGAGAGAAGGGTTACCTCCTTGAATTCCTGCGTTTGGAGATGGTATGTCGTAAACTAATCTATTTCCTTGTACTTGTGGCTGAATTCCTGTTTCTTTAGCTCGTTTCCAAGCATCAGCTGTTTGATTAATTGAGTTGTCATTAAATACACCATGGGCAGTGTTTCTGCTTGGGTCATCCACATCATGTCTGCGCACATGGTCCTTTCTGCTAAGACCTTGGGGATCCTTGCCCCCCCAGTCCAGCGGTCCCTTCGGTTCATCTCCATGCGCTGCCCCCACCAACCCAAACGGATCCACCCAGTCCATCGGATTGTGTACATACGCTTGTGGTCTTAAACCACCCGCCATGCCGATGGGGTCAGAGCTTAAATACTGCCCGCTGTCTGTATCATAATAACGGTGCAGGTTGTAGTAAAGCCCTGTTTCTCTATCAAAGATTTGGCCTTGGTAACGTAAATCACACTCTATTGGGTCGTTGGCGGCGTCTTCAAAGTATTGTTTGGTGAGGCCTTGTAGATGTTGGTGCTTGTAGCTGCCCCAGAGTTCGTGTTGCCCCCGCCAGATGATATGGCCTTGCTCGTTGCATAGCTCGCGCGGTGTGCCGGCGTGGTCGGTGACCACATAGCTGAGCGCCGAGGTGCCATGAATATTATCGGTATTGATTTGCGCCAGCGGCCTAAAACTATCGGGTTCATACACCCATTCAATGGTGCTGAGCGCCGTGCCATCCGCACACACTTTCTGCTGCTGAATCAGGTTGTCGCCATCCCACAGGTAATGCAGGTTAGCGTGTTTGGTTTGGCTTTGCTCGCACTCTTTTGCGATTCGCCTTCCAAAAGGATCATAACGGTAACGCCAACGTTCTTGGTTGGGCAGCTCGACTTTAATTAACTGATCAAAGGCGTTCCAGACGAACTTGGTGCTTTTCGCTCTGTATCCATTCTGCTGCTCAATTTTTTCTATTACCCGACCGCATTCATCGTAGCGATAGGTGTAAGGACCTTTTTTCTCAACCCTGCCCGCACGGTCGTATTGATGTGTGTTCTTCTCTTCGCGCTTTTGGGCGAGGTCAATCACGTTGTCGGCTAACGGGAGCGTGCTTTGCTGGTTGAGGTTGAGCTCGCTGTCGTAGCCGAAAAGCTGAACCTGAGTCGCCTTATCTTTCCAGGATTTGGTTTGCCGCACTTCGCTGATTTGTCCATTCGGATTCAAACGAAGGTCGGTTTTACCGAAGTAAGATTCATCGATGCCGACCAGGCGGTCGAGGGCGTCGTATTGGTACTGGCGCAGTAAAGCGCGGTCTCTATCGGGGGCGTGTTCGTTTAAAAAACCCAGTTGTTGATGTTCTAATAAGCCCGTTTTACTCCATTGGTGGTGAAGCCTAAAGCCGTTGTGATTGTCTCTTAAGGTTTCTAATCCGGCTTTGCTGTGGCTAAAGTGAAGGGGGGAATGTTCACCGATGGCCAGCTGTTGTAACTGCCCTTTCTGCCACAGCAGCGCTAACGGTGTGTTTGCCCCTTCTAACGATTGGCGAATGCCTGCACTGTCGTAGCGGTGTGTCAGGGTTTGCCCATTCAACGTTTCTTTAATGACCTGGCCGGAAGCGTTGTATTCAAACCCGACCCACGCATCGCCATTTTCAGCGGTGACTAAGCGGTTGGCTTTATCGTATTCATACCAGGTGTTGCTGGTGACAACGGTTTGAGCATCGCGGGTTTGAATTTGAGCCAGTTGTCCATTGGTGTGGTAGTAGTAGTGTTGGGTGTGTTGGTCGGGCTTGGTTTGTGTCAGCAGTCGTCCCACTTCGTCGTAGGCAAAGTGGTGTTGGCGACCATCATAGTGGTGTTCGGTTGTTATTCGTCCAGATGGGTCAAATTCGTATCGCCACTGTTGGCCTTGGCTGTTGGTCACCCCCGCAAATTCGGCCTCAGCGTTGTAATGGTAGTGGGTAGTCGCGCCCAGTGGGTCGGTGGCAGACGCCAATTTGTCGAAGGCGCCATATTCATAGCGAGAGACATTGCCAAGGGCGTCCGTAATGGCGGTGATGTTACCTTCAATATCGTATTCAAATTGGGTTGTTGAGCCATCTTCATACTCGACTTGATAGGGAGATAGGCGGTTGCCTTGGTAGTACCAGCGTCGGGTCAGTTGCTCATCACTGGTGCGTTTCACCAATCGACATTGTTTGTCGTAGTAAAAGGTAAATCCAACGCTGTTGTCGGGAGAAATGCGCTCTAGCATCCCCTGCTTGTTATAGCCATAGCGGGTTTCGGAGCCATCGGGCGATGCAGTTAGCGTCCGCTGTCCCAGCGCGTTGTATTCATGTCGCCACTCACGGGCATCGGGATCTTGCACCGAGAGCAGCAAGCCTGCCAAGTTGTACGCGTAATGCCACGTACTCGATAGTGGGTCACAGTAGCTGAGCAGTTGTCCATTGTCATTGTAGGAATAGGTATGAACTTGCCCATTAGGCTCGGTGACCTGAGTGACGTTACCCCAGTCGTCGTATTGGTATTCGGTGCGCTGACCTAATGGGTCGGTGACTGCTGTCAGGTTATCAAAATTCCACTCTTGATCGGTTCGGTTACCTTGCGGGTCGACAATCGCAATGATGCGGTTTTTATCGTCTTTTACATATTGGGAGGTGCCACCAAAGGCACTTTGGTAGTAGGTGATCCGTTGTTCATCGTCGTAGTGGATGTAGTCATTCCAATATTGGCCGGCACATCGAGTGGCAATGGCTCGGCCTTGTACATCGTAATCGTGCTCAACCCATGTGTCGGCAAGGTCATTCCAGCGAGTGAGTAAGCCTGTTTTGGAGTATGTGTAGTCGAAGTTTCGACCGTCATTGGCTCTGACGGAAACCAGGTGACCGCGTTGGTCGTATTGATAGGTCGCTAGGGTTTGGATGAGTTGTCGATGCTCATCCAATAAATCGAGCTGCTCGATACGGCGGTGTTGAGTATGGACTTGGATCAGAGTGTCGTCTGACAGCACCACCCATTTTAGGGTGCCACGTTCATAAAGAAAGTGGACTGCGTTGTCACTTGCATCAGACAGCTGGGTGAGGCGCACTTGATTGCCTAAGGCGTGGCCAAAGTGGTATCTTCTGCCGTCTTTATTTTTGAGGATGAAAGCCTCATTGGTGCGATAGAGTCGCCATTCTGGTTTTAGATTGGATTTTGAGCACTCCTCCCCGTTTGGGATAGCAAAAGTCGCGACGGAATAATCGACATCGACAAAGGTGACAAGGTTGCCTTTAATGTGAAGACAACGATCCCAACTGCTGCGCCAAATCGTCCCGAGTAATCCTGTCTCTTGAGCGCCGGTGGATTGGTAGTATCGGCGATGCTCAATGGGAACGAAGCCAGGTAGGGTGAAGTCTTGTCTCTCTTCAAAGACTTTCCCTGTCGACATATCGATCGGTTCGCCCTCGGATGTAGAGGTTTGCCCGTCTGTTTTTTTTTCTACATTATTGGCCTCACCTTGATTTTGGCTCGTTCGGGTTGAATGAGGATTATTTATTCCGGCATTGATGTTATCGGGGGTTTTCGCGCTCCCTTTGCCTGTTCCGGTCACACGTGTGACGACTTTGCCAATAAATTCCTGCACTTTATTGGTTAGCCATGCCACCATGTCAATGATCTTTGCAGAGAGCTTTTTCATGGCATCAATCATGCCTTGGAAAGCGTCTTTCATCAGCGTGAAGATCCACGATGCGCCGTCTTTCAGGGCTTGCTCAAGGCCAGCGATGATCTCATCGATCAACGCTATTGCTTTTTTACCATACTCCTGAAGTTTGGGCGCAAAGTCAGACAGGTATTTGACGACATTACCATTTGATATGCTGCGGATGGTTTTCGTTGCAAGTTGAAACGCGGCGGGATTGGGTTTACGCATCGCATCAATGACCGCATTGCCAGTTTTTTTAATGGCATCGCCCAAACCGGGTACAAAGCCAATGCCGACCAAAGCACCCGCTGCCCAGTGCCATGAATCGAGGTTATCGCCTTGATAGGTTTTCCAGCCCCAATCACCGAGGTCATATAAGTCCATAGCTTGGCCGACAACGGGCACAAACCCCAACGCAATTTGGCAAAACAATAAAATGGTCGTGTTATCTTGAGATTGCCCGGCGAGCTCAGCGGCCAAACTGGTATGGATATTATTGACCGCTTCACGTAACTCTCTTGGGCCTTGGTTGATGTGTTTATTCAGTGCCCAAAAACGTTGGTAAGCGGGGTCGTATTTATCTTCAACACTTAACGCCCCAAACCAAACTTTATTGTCGATATCAATGAAGTGGTTGGAGCTGTCGTCTTTATCATAGGTGAGAATGTTCTCTCGGCTCAGAATGCTGTAAAGAGAAAAGTATTCGCCAGCCATCGTCGCGTGGGTAGGGTTATGTTGCAGGGAAGGGTTATTAGCCAGCACCTCGTCTGGGCTGAATTCGTCACTGCCTTCATAAAGCAAGAGCTCAAAGCCGCCACAGCCAATGTTTTCAATTTTGCACAGTCCTTTTTCGTCGGTAACGCCTTTGATGGTCGTGCCGTTACTGTCTTTCATAACAAAAGGAGCATTGGGGACAGGCTTATCGTCATCATAGTGGTAACGAATAAAGATTTCACAGCCACATTCGATACAGCCGCCAGACAGTACATTATCGGTTGAGAAATTTTGCTCAGCCGCTTGTGCACTGCTAATGAGCTGTGTTTTTCTGTCTTGATTCATCCTTTGTGCTCCTTATCCAGTTGTTCGATAGCGCACTGATACAGTTTGTCCATGCGAGACAGAGTCCCCATTACTGAGGGGGCGTTGAGCGGTTGCTGTGCCCATGACGTCTCAATAAATTGTTCCCCCAATACGGTGGCTAAGCTCAAGTAGCGGATCACGTCTTTTTCGTTGGTGAATTGGAGTCGATTGGCGGTATCGATGTTACGAAGTAAAAAAGTGGAGAGCTCGTTATCGCTCCAGTTTTCCACGTCACTGTGATGCTGTCGTAAATGGTCAGCGTATTTTTTATGCTGATGACGATGGGCGAAGGCCTTCAAAGCAGAATGTTGCTTTTCGCTGAGCCGTTGCGGTGAGCGGTGTGGCAGTGTGCTTTGTTGCCTCGTGTTTAACGAGATTTGTTGGACGTGAGTCTGATCTTTATGCCAATAGGCAAACGTCTCAAACGGGCCAAAGAGCGAGGTCAGTTCACTTGGATTACTGGCATTAAGTAGCACTTGTAATACCTCCCAGTCGGAGAGACGAAGAAGCATGGCTCCCTGCTCATGACTCCCTTGGTCGGGTTCAATTAAAGTCCATTCGCGTAAATGATGGAGTAGATAAAACCAAGAATTGTTGCGTGTTAGCGCCTCTTCCCTTGGAATGAGTAGGATGCCCCAATGTGGCTGAAAAGCGATGTTTTTTTCAAAATCTGACCACCCCTCTAGTTTGAGTAGATAAGGTGAAATAGAAGCATGGACCTTGCCCATTTCGCCCCAGTATAGGGCGTTCTCTTCATCGGCAGATAGGTTGTGTTTAAGAGCGTCATCTGCCAAGGTTCTAACCAAGGGGTTGATGGCAGATTCAGCCAGTAGGTACACGGGTGTGTCTTGAGTCATTTTTTGCCAATCGACAAGCGCAACCTTGTTATAAAGTAAATGTTCAGTCATTGATTAACTCCGCACAGCCTTCAATACCTAACCAACCTTGTTGTTGATACCCGTGAAGTAAATCAGGCTCTTGTTGAAATCGTTGATGGAAATGCCCAATGGATTGGCGCAGTGGATATTGGCGAAGGCGTGTTTGAAAGTCAGGGTGGTCATCGAAGTGGCTGCTTAAATAAAACCGATACATGGCATAGGTTTCATGTGCGAGTGAAGATTCATTCGGGTATTTTTGAGCTGCGATGGCTAACCCCTCCCAGAATAGGTTTTTTACATTGGCATAAGGCAATAGCCACCCGTATTGTGGTGCCAGTTTTTCATGAAGTATGCCCGCTAAAGTGTTGATGCGTTGTTCGTAAAAGAGGACATCATATTGCGCTTGTGTAAGGGTTAGCTGAGTGAACTTTTGTTGTGATTCAAGCTGTTGATTAGTTAACCAATCAACAGCTTGAATCTTACACAATGCTTGATTTTTCTCCGATGAAAATGGGGCATAGAGCGCGATATGTTTACCGCATAACGCGGCTTGTTGTTGCTGAGTAAAGACTTGCCACAGTTTTTGCAGCACTGAAAAATCATAGAAACGCAACATAGCCTGCTCCCCATTTGGGTAAATGCAGGTTAGCCACTTAGCCCAGTGCGCTTGGATCTCTTTCAGAGTGCCTGGGTAAACCCCAACGAGTCCAAAGCGGAGAAACGCGTCACCCTGCTCAAGCAGCCAAAAAAAGAGTGTTTCGCCTGGTTCCCCCTCTTTTATCTCGATCAATAAAGGAGAAAAATCTGACAGTTGCTGATAGTCCGTATTTTGATAAAGAGGCAGCCAGTGCGCATCGTTTCGAGTAGAAAACGCCCCCCAAAATTCATTTATTTTTGGAAACAACGGTTTGTCGACCAGTAGATAAAGCGTGTCAGATGTATTCGACATAATATCGAATAGCGATACGCTTTTAGTTTCTATATCGTCGTTGGAAGATTCTGGCATCATAAGTACTATCCCGATCTGAATTCGTCAGATCTTCATGTTTCGGAAACTTTGGTCTTGCAGCGCTAAAAGCAGTGCTCTATACCAAAACGTTCTTTGAGGATCTTTTCATCTTGGCGTTTTTCCTGCTCGGTTTGTTCACCTAGGAACTCATTCACACCTTCCACTTTGCATTCTGCTTTAGGCATATAACCGTGCGGCTCTTTACAAAAAACGATGTCATTGCGAAAACGTTCACCGAAAGGTGTCAAAGCAGGGAACTTGACACCTTTTTCAACAAGTTTCTGCTGGATTTTGAGCATCTTTTGGTAGGCTTCGGTGGATGGATCCATATGCTCTAATCGCTCTTGAACGCTGTAGGAAACAGAAATACCTAAATTATTCATTGCGTATGGATCTGCTCCATGGTTGAGCAAGTAGAGAGAATCATCAAACCGCACTGGAAGAATATGT
>NZ_JATABI010000079.1:0-7393 GCF_036533795.1 Vibrio sp. M250220
TATCGCTGCATTTGAACGCCTAACCTGACTTTCCACCATAGACTTTTTCTCTTCTTCTGGGTCTATGATTTCTCTTGGGGGGTATTTATAATCCATATTCCATCCATAAATTTTATTTTAACGTAGTCCTATCAAAAGGCGGTGTTCATAAAAATAAAGACAATGAGACAAGATGCGTAAGAGCATATCATAGAAAAAGCAGAGGCAAAAACTTGTTCAAGAGAGCTTAAAAGACAAGGATTATGGAATATACAAGCGAGGCGACTTTCTAAATATGTGGGTACAAAAAAACCGATGTTGTTCCCACAGCATCGGTTTTAGGGGGTTCGGCGTTTTTCAAGGTAGTTGTCATCATTCGCTTATTAAGCAGCTTTCAAAGAAGAGTTTTGGATGTAGGTTAACTTCTGGATGAACGACAGTTAGATGAAGGTTGTGGCACTCTTATTTGTAAAAAAAGGAGCACATTAAGTGCTCCAAAGGAAAAGGGCAGTGTTTGGTTTATCTTAAGCAGTAGCGAATTTGTAAGTGCGATAGCCGCCAATCAGGTTACGGGCTTTGAAGCCGTTATTAACTAGCTGACGATACGCAACGTTACCGCGTAACCCAACTTGACAATAGATAACAATCTCGTTGTCTTTAGGCAGTTCGTCCATGCGGTGACGCAATTGGTCTACAGGAATGTTGATCGCATCTTTGATAAAGCCAACATTTTCGAGCTCGCCAGGGTTACGTACATCAAGCAGTACTTGATCGTCTGTTAGTGAGTCCATCTCATCAAAGTGAATCGGCGTAGAGTCACCCTTAATGATGTTGTTCGCGACAAAGGCTGCTTGGTTGATCACATCTTTGGCACTGCCATATGGCGGCGCGTAAGTCAGTTCTTCTAACTGCCAGCTATGCGTAACAATAAATATTGACGACCACTTAATAGATCGGCGGCCAAACCAAGAATATTAAGTGGATATGTCGTGAGCGGCTTTAGCCACTATTATACCTTTCTAATAATTAGTGCAGATTGGTCATGATGGTATTAAAAGAAATATTCGTACATTTTTCTATCTCAATAGTGCTATTAGAGCTAAACCCTTCATCAACAATTATATAAGTCGTTTAAAGGAAGAGGGTGACTTCTGTGAGAATATTGCTACCACTGCCTTATTTGGTACAAAAGTCACCCTAAATTTGATGATTTATAGGTTATAATTATTAATCACCGAGAACTACTTTGTTGATAAATTGTTTCTTCAGTTCTGTTGCGAGTTCTTTGTTAAAGTGAGGTACTTCAGTTGCTGTGGTATCAGTTGTATCCTTCACCATAATGACTGAGCCAAATTTATCATGCATGCGTTGTTGAGTTTCTGGAGAAACTAACCAATTGGTAAATAGGATCGAAGCCGCAGGTTTCTGAGTGTTCGCAGCGATCGCTACAACATTACCGCCACTTGGCATACCAAATTCAGGGACATAGAACTTCACATTCTTACTAATCGCGCCTGAATTTTGTAGCCCAAGTAGATGATCTTCCCAAGCAGGAGCAATGGCGATTTCACCATCATTTAGTCGATTGAGACTGTCGGCACCAGAAGCAGAGATCACCATATTCTCTTTATTTCCATTAAACCAGTCCCAAGCTTTCGACCATTGAGTAAGCACTTTTTCTGTAGGTTTCTCTTGAGGATCAAATGGGTCTGAATTGATGGTTACCATACGCTCAATAAAGCCAGCCCCCGCACCACCAGTGTTTGGGTCATTGTATCCAAATCGCTTCGGATTATTGGTGATGAAATATTGTAGTTGTTCAAACGTTTGAGGGATCTCCTTATCATCAATAATCAATGAGTTATAAGCTAAACCTGTTTTATTACCCCAAAAGGCTATCGCGTAACCATTCAAATCAATGTTGTTTACTCTGTGAACACTGGTAGCGTAGTTATCTAGTTGATCCACTTTAGCAATTGCTTCTTGTCTTACAGCAAGACTAATTTGTGTCGGACTCAAAGCAATAACGTCCATGCGTCCTTTTTCACGTTTTTGCTCTGCTAAAAGTTTATTGAACGTACCATCCATTGAGCCTTCAGGAATGCGGACTTTAACATCATATTTATCTTCAAATTCTCGAACAAACTCACGCCATTTTGGCTGTAGGTACCATACAGAGAAAATAACAGAGCCTTCATCTTGTGCTTGCTTTATCAGTGTATCGTTGATCCCACCTTGGTGTAATTTCTCATAGGTCTGAGCATTGACGGTGATTGAAGTGGACATTACTGCAAGAGTTAATAAGCTTTTTACTAGTTTCATTATGCTTTTCCATTTGATTGAGAGGCGTAATTGCCTTTTAAAAGTTTTTCAATAATTATCATTAGAATTACATTGGGTATGACCAAAATCATTGACACTACGGCTGCGTCTGGACGAACAAATGAATACCCTAAGAAGGAATACAAAATTGTAGGTACAGTGATGAAATCGGGTGAACCAAGTACAAATGAAATACTGAATTCTTCTAAACTTTTAACTAAACAAAAGATCGTAGCTGCCAATAAGCTCGGCTTTAAAAAAGGAAGGAAAGCATTACAAAATACTGTCCAATAATTACCGCCCAAGTTCCGTGTCGCATCAATCATGTCTTGAGGAACCGATTTGAATCCAGCAGCCATAATACGTATTGAGTAGGGTAGAGTTAAGATTGTGTGACCGATAACGATGCCAATGAATTGATTCTCAATGCCAAGATTCATAAGAGCAGCGCTGAAGAAGATGGCGATCACCATACCAGGAATAACTAGAGGAATTAACGAAATCATTTCACAGATTTTCTTTCCTTTAAATTCTAATCGACCTAGCGCGTAAGCCGTAGGAATAGAGAGCAAGATACTGGTAACAGCAACTACAGGAGCAATTCGATAGCTGTTCCAGATAGCTTCTGCTAAGGATGTGTTTTCCCACATGTAAGACCATCGGCCAAATGATAATACTTCAGGAAAGAGTTGTGGGTATGCCCAAGGATGGTCTGGATCAACCAGAGACCATAACACTGCCATAATAATAGGAATACCTATCCAAATGAAGTTCACGATGAAAAAGAAGAACAGAGATATTTTCGTAACCTTCTTTGCATTGATGGTTTCCATTTTTGGTGTTTTTTCTCGATCTGCTTTGAAGAAGCGTTTAAAGGAATTACAACGGTTCGTAAGAGTATTCATTACTTCACTTCTCCTTTTTTCTGTGTAAATGGTTTAATTGCAAGCGTAATGACAGTTGCGGCAATCCCTGAAGTAATCATGATGATGGCTGCAATTACGCCAGAGCTGTTCCATTCCGCGTATTCCATTGCGGTTACTTGCATCAGTCGAGCAAGCGCATATGTATTTCGCGGGCCTGCAATAGAGTAGAACGCGAAGTCACCAAGTGCGCCAATGAAGATAAGAATCATTGCAACCTGAACGGCTGGAAGGGTTAAAGGCACAATCACTGCGAAGAATTTACGAGATTTAGATGCGCCTAAATTACTTGCCGCATCTAAAACATCGCCACGAATACTATTCATAGCACCAGAAATTAGAATTAAAGCAAAAGGAATGTTTTTCCACATTTGAAGAATAATTACGCCCCAACCGAAGGAGTCATTTTGTAACCGTAATGGCTGTTCAATAATGCCGATAAACATAAGGAATTGATTTAAAATGCCGTGATACGAAATGATATTGACATACAAGAACGCGGCAACAAGTCCTGTGACAAACATCGGTATACGCATTACGGAGATAATTAACTCTTTCCCTTTGATTTCATTGCGTAACCATAAGCAAATTGGATATGCGACAATGATCGATAGTAATGCTCCTAATGTCGCGACTTTAATCGAATAATATAAAGCACTCTGCATCTGTGGGCTTTGTATATTCTCTGCCCAATATTGCAAAGTAAATCCGCTTTCACCTGTCATGTTGTAGTAACCAAATGACTGCATAATGATGGTATATACGGTTGACCCCATTAAGAGCAAGATCGTTCCAACTCCACTGAGCATTAACAGCCAGGCAAGGCCGTTATCTTTTATTATTTTTGGCATTAGATTAATTCCAAAGGTTTAATATGTTCAGGACGAACAAAGAAAGAGTATGTTTGTCCTTCTTGTACATCTAAGTTTTTTGAAAGTTGTAAACGAAGTTCTTTATCAAATCCTATGGTCGTACCATATGCTTCTACTAAGTTGCCTATAAAAGAGATCTTGGTAATTGAAACATCAAATGTGTTGACCGTGGCGTTATTCGTGTTGAGCTTTATATCCTCGGGACGGAAGCAGAAATAACGTAGTTCTTCTACTTCGCAATTATTTGGATAATCTGATGAATATATAAACTCCCCCACGTCTGATGTAATTGAACCTGATTGACCGTCGATACTTTGCATCGTGCCTTCCAAAATGTTGGCAGAACCAATGAAATCTGCAACGAATGAGTTCGCAGGGTTGTTATAGATTTCTTTTGGTGTCCCCATTTGTTCAACGTTGCCTTTATTCAGTACAACGATCTTGTCGGACAGGGAGAGAGCTTCTGCTTGGTCATGAGTGACATAGATGGAGGTCAATTTATATTTTCGTTGAAGCTCTTTTAGCTCCATTCGCACGCTATCCCGCAGTTTCGCATCGAGGTTGGACAGTGGTTCGTCGAATAAAATGACATCGGGAAGAGTGATAACCGCTCTAGCAAGTGCAACGCGTTGTTGTTGGCCGCCAGACAGTTGGGCTGGCATTTTTAATTTGTGTTCTACCAGTCCCACTTGTTTAAGAGTTTCATTCAGTTTTGAAATTTGTTGGTCAAGTGGCATTTTCTGTTGCACAAGACCAAAACAAATATTGTGCGACACATTCATGTGTGGAAAGAGAGCATAAGATTGAAAGCACATGGCTGTATTTCGACGTTCAGGTGGCATGTCATTGACGACTTGGCCGTTAATTAGAACATCACCGCTATCTTGATTGTGAAATCCTGCAATGATTTTTAGAAGAGTTGTTTTACCGCAGCCTGATGGACCAAGAAGCGTAACGAATTCACCTTCCTTCACGTTAAGTGAGATTTCATTCGCCGCACAATAGCCATTATCAAAGTACTTCGAAATATTATTAAGGGTCAATCTATCAGTCATTTCGCTTATCCATTATTGAGGAGATGTCTCATTAGGTTATCAATAAAAACTTAATTGATATGTGACGATCGTCAAGTTTTTATCATCTTCTTATTTATCAATAACTTACGTTATTTTCAGTAATGATGTTGATCAATTAAGTTTTTTATAATAATTTAATTGGCAATGGTATTAACGAGATACAAACAGATGAAATTTGAATTCCACAATGCAGAAAAAGGGGTTGTTTTGGCGAACACACACCGTGGATACTGCGAAATTTATCCAGAAAACACGATGCCCGCTTTTGAAGGGGCTTTACGAGCAAATACGCACTGTATTGAAATTGATATCCAACTTACGCGAGACAATCAATTGGTCGTTGTTCATGACCACGTTGTGGATCGTGTTTCTACGGGAACAGGGTTTGTAGACCGATTAACGTATGAAGAATTGCTAGCTTTTGATTTTGGAATCAAGTTTGGACAAGAGTTTAAAGGCACAAAAATACCGCTCTTTGTCGACGTGCTTTCATGGGCGATTAAGAATGGAGTTGGCTTGATAGTCGAAGCAAAACAACGCATACGTCAAGATGCGTTTATTGACTGTTTTGTTAATGTTATTCGTGCTGTGCCTCATGCAGTTAACTTTATTCAATTGTTATCGTTTGACCACGTATTGATTAACAAAGTAAAAAAAATTATTCCTGAATTAGCTTTACAAGTTGTGACACTTGAACGTTACAACAACCAACTAGAATGTGTTCTCGGTTCTAATGCTTCTTGTGTTTGCTTTGAGTATGAGTTTGCACACATTGATGATTTACGTGCGTATAAGCAGCATGGTTTAGGTACTCGTATGTACTTACATGCGCACAGTAACAATAAAACACCGACAGAAAACTATTATGACAAGTTCGGTGTAGAAGCCGAAGAAGAAATATTAGCCTGGATTCGAGAAGGTCTGATAGACATGATTAGTCATGATGATGCATTATATATGATTAGTTTAATCAACAAAGCAAATATGAAAGCATACTAATGAAAAACCAAAGCTACCTAACTAATGACCTTACGACTAATCAAAGAAAGATTATTTCAGCGGTCTCAAAGTATCGTGTCATTAGTAGGGCGCGGATAAGTGAACTTACTGGTCTAACACCAAGTGCTGTCACTCAGTTGTCTAAGTCACTTATTAATCTTGGTTTGTTACGAGAAGGTTCAAGACAAAAATGTGGCAGAGGTCAACCACCAATACCACTTGAAATTAATCCTGAAGGAGCCTTCTCTCTAGGTGTTAGTATTGAGCCAAATTTCATGGCGATATCAATATCAAATTTGTCAGGATTGATTGTCTATCATACAAGTCGTTCGGTAGACAAAACACAAAACCTTGAAAAAATGCTCGAATCTATTCAGGATTTAGTTAATTTTGGCATTGTGAAAGCGAAAATCCCGAAGGCAAAAATATTAGGTATCGGCTTTTCGTTACCTGCTTATAGAGGTATTGACCAGAGTTGGGTATGTGTCCCAGCTCTGCAATGTTTTAATGATGTTGCTTTGGCTGATATATTAGATAACGCATTTGAATATCCCGTTTATATAGAAAATAACGTAAATGCTTCCGTAATAGGTGAATATTACTCGCATGTTAAAAAAGATTTCTCAACTATGGTTTTTATTGACATCGGTTTTGGGATTGGCGCGGGGATTATTTATAATGGTGTGTTATTTAAGGGTGGGTTCAATAATGCTGGTCAAGTTGGTTTATCCTTCCCGTATGGAAAGGAAAGACCATCATACCTTGACTTCGTGAACCGAAAAGAACTGACGCTAGAACAATGGGTTGCTCGTAGTGCGGTACAAATTGAACAAATATTGTCGAATTGTATTCAGTGGATTGATCCACAGTTAATTATATTAGGTGGTTCTCTTCCTAATTCTGTAGCCGAAGAGTTAATCAAAAAATTGTCAGAACGAATAACTACGCTTGTTCCTAGTGATGCCAGTTCGCCAAAATTAATTCTATCGCCAAATAGTGAGAAAAGTTCAACACTAGGTGCATCTATTATTCCATTTTATAATGAATTTTACGTATAAACCTGTATGTTAAATCGGCGTTGTTGATCAAATCAGCTTGAAGATCAACGACGCCATATATGACTAGCCGTTAGCTTCTAACAGGCATACCTAGTCCTATGACTTTGTTCATTGCTTTGACATTTGCCAGTGCCTCACCAACTTGAGCGTTATAACATCTCAAG
>NZ_JATABI010000080.1:0-7207 GCF_036533795.1 Vibrio sp. M250220
AGATTAAAGAATATACATGTCTGATTGCTCAGCTGCTTTGGAGCATACGTAAATAATTTTATCGAGTTGCTTTTCGCTAAGAGAACTGTTTAGAGAGAATCTAATCAAGTTTTTATTTCTTGCTGTTGCCGGCCGACAAAATACGGCACCAAATAGACCATGATGTTCTAAAAAATTGCGCACTTTTTCTGTATTTCGTTCGTCACCAGTTTCAAGTGAAATAATTTGAGAATGGCTACGAATGGTAATGTTCTTTTTAACCAGTTCATGCTTTAAATAATGACTGATCTCCTCTAATCGACGACGTCGCTCATCACTCGCTTTTATAACTTGTAAGGTCATATCAAGCCGTTCAACTTCGTAGGGTAAAAGTGCAGAGCTAAAAATAGCAGGGTAAGCAACGAATGGGATACACTGATTTGCCTGATTATTACACCATATAGCACCAGCACGATAAGCGAATGTTTTGGCGAGACTTGCGGTCATAAAATCAACCAAATGAGTAAGACCAAGTTGGTGAAGTAGACCGGCTCCTTGTGCGCCAAAAAGACCAAGCGAGTGAGACTCATCGACAACAATCGCACAGCCATATTCTTTAGCGATGGATATCATATCGCTGATTGGGGCAATGGTACCGATAGTGCTGTATATCGAATCAATGACAACAACACCTGCGCCATGCCGTTTAAGTAGTTTTTCAAGATGACGGACGTTGTTGTGCATAAATGGGTGGACATCGCACCCAGCAATTCTTGCTCCCTCCCATAATGACATATGAGCAAAAAAGTCGACGTAAACCTTTGTGTGTTGGTGACAAATTGTTTGCAGTAGAGCGATGTTCGCTTCCCAACCAGATTGAGAAAGTAAACACGATTGAAACCCAGTGAAGCTCGCTAACTGATGCTCAAGACTCGGTTTACGCTCTTCGCTCTGTAGGAATATTCCAGACATTAACGGGCTGGTTTGGCAACTTGCTATCGCATTGATATGTTGTTTAACAATCAGATCATGATTAGCAAGGTCAAGATAATCATTGCTCTGAAGAACAATATCATCTTGTTTAGGTGTTAAACCGAGAACAAGATGCCGCGAATTATCATTTTGATTGATAAGATCTTCAATATGATGATTAAGCTTGTCGTGAATAAATTGTGGCAAGGCCGATTGGTTGTGTAATGTATTCATTTTTGAATATCCTTTTTATTGCGAGACAACGCCAGCTGACAAAGGATATATGTATCAAATGATGAAGTTATGCGAGTGCGGTATTTAATATTTGTAGTGTTGGCTACAGAGATAAATATTGCCTATATTTATAGCTGCTCTTCCTATATAGGCTTTAGCCATCTTAGGGCGATAAAATAATACCGTCCATTGTGTGTTATTTTGAAAAATCTATCTATTGTCAGACAAGATTTCCGGCCAATACATTTTGAAATAACCAACCGTTACCCAGACCACCAATCCGGTGGCGACGGAAAGTTCAAATAGACCAAATCGATGTAACCAGTACCAGTGAGGATAGTTTTCACCAAAGAAAGAGGTGAGACGGTGCATAGCAATCGCACTAATCACGGAAGGGAAGGTGACTGCTGCGATGGAAGGCTGAAACTTGAGACGCATCAAGCGTATGTAACAGAGATAAATCAGTAGCGTCATAGTAATAGCGATTCCCGCCAGTGCACCTGTCAAAATCGGATCTGGATGAGGAAAGTTAACTAGGTAAGACGCTAATGTAAGGTTGATGGGTGCCGCCATTATGGCAAGTGTTGGTTTGGCACGCTTAGGCAACATTCCTTCAAAAACGAGACGATAGAGAATCAACGGCAGCATAAAGAAGTAAATGCCGATGCAAACCATAACCAGTGATTCAGAAAAAACGTTGTGACCAAATTGAGTGCCAGCTAACGAACTACTGATAAGGCCAACTGGATAGAGAAACCAGCTTGGTACGATGTTGGACATCTTGAAGTTCAACAACTGAAAAGTGAAGAACAAGGTCATCATTGTCAGATGCAATAGTAGGGCTACAAACCAAATTGGGTAAGCGATCACCGGCGAAATAAGGGCGAGATAATCACACAAAATCAACAGTGCCATGCTCATTGGAGCCATAAGACTGCCACTCAACGGGTGACGAATGTCATTAATAAAAGTGGAGTAACTGGTGAGATATTTTACCAAAACCGGAAAAAGCAATAGTGCCCCAAAACCTGCAAGGTAAGGGCGTATTAGCTCACCGATTTCTGGAATGTAGAGTGCCCAAGCATGACCAAGACCGATCATACCGAGAGCCAAAGCGGCTTGAGACGGAGGGACACTCTGGAATTGAGTAAAACGTCGCCAGTTCAAAAAGATTCATCCTATATGCTGCTAAATCGGCGTGATAAGCAAAGCTATCTTTTGACTGAGACACTCCTTTGCCTTGCTTTAATCTGCGGCGATAATAGCAAGCCAAACGGTTGCGAGGCAAATCTCATTGCGCATTTGTCGGGAGATCTTTCTGTCTTAACTTCTCATTTTTAAGAGTTCGATGCAGCAGTTGGCTGTAGATCGGTTGTCCACCTAGCATTTGAGCAAAAATAACGGCCCCCAAGCTGGTGATGATTAATGGCAGGATTAGGTAGTAGTTGTTGGTCATTTCTATTACCAACAAAATGCCGGTGATAGGAGCCCGAACCGTCGCAGCAAATAGGGCTCCCATACCCGCGATTGCAAACATACCGGGTGTAATCGGTAACTCTGGAAATAGTCCTTGTGCAATGAGACCGAAAGCGTATCCAAACAGCGTCCCAAGTGCCAGCATTGGCGCAAAAATGCCACCTGGTGCCCCTGAACCAAAACAGATCATGGTTGTAGCGATACGTGCGACGAACATCAGCAATAGTATCGACGCGCTGTAGCCGCCATTAGTAATATTGGGAATAAGGCTTATACCACCCCCCGTCACTTCAGGGAAGTAAAGCAGCATAATGCCAAAGCAACCACCAATAAGTGAGCCTGTGATCAAGTAACGTTTACGGTCATTTCTATGCAGTTTAACGAACAGATCCTGTGACAAAGTCACCAGTTGGTTAAACACAACCCCAAACATGCCAAACAGGGCACCAAGAAGGAGAAAGAGCCACAAGGTCGCGAGATCTGGCGCTTGATATTGGGGCATGGTGATGACTGCATCTTGACCATTGATATAGCGGAACACAATGTTGGCGGAAATGGCGGAAATAATCACCGCTCGAATAGAGATTAGCGAGTAACGAAACTGCGGACGCATCTCTTCAACAACGAACATAATCCCCGCAAGAGGCGCGTTAAAAGCAGCCGCTAGGCCGCCGGCCGCACCTGATGCCAGCAAAGAGTGTTTGGTGTCGTCATTGTCGACTTTAAAAATGTCGGTCACCATACGACCTATCGCTCCACCCATTTGCACCGTTGGGCCTTCGCGTCCCAGCACCATACCAGAGCCTAATGCACCCATGCCACCAAAGAACTTTACTGGGATCACTCGCCACCAGCGCACAGGGCGAATTCCATCCATCGCCCCTTCGATTTCAGGGATACCAGAACCGGCAGCCTCTGGAGCGAATCGATGAACTAAAAAATAGCCGATGAAAGCGAGTGACGCGCTAATGATAAATGCCGCTAACCACAATGGAAGTAGGCTGCCAATCTCGCTTTTTAGCCACTCTGTACGGGTTTCTGATACGAAGTGAACTGCAATTTCGAAATAGGTGCCAACGAGCCCAGCTAGCACTCCAACTAGGAGTGAAAGAAACAACACGGAAATCGGAGTCTTGTCCTTGGAGAGAAATTGATTAATTGCATCCTTAGGAACTTTTGCAAGGAAGGAATGCTTCAATTTTTCTCTATTGGTCATGGACGTGAGGGCTCCGTAATTTGAGGATAGATGGGGTATAGTGCGAATTATACGCCGGTCTTAGACTAACTATAGCGACAAGATTGAAATATTGATTTTCATAATTGATAAAAAGACAACAAGCGAACGGATGGAAAATGAATAAATACTGAAGCGAGTTCACAATAGTGACGTATAAATGCCTTGCTGAAGCTTGCAAAACTGGGGATTTGAACCATAGTTTAAGTGTAAGGCAATCTGAACCGACCCGCATGGAGGAAATTGTCGCCTTACCTACAATTTGGATGGATTCAACGAAATATTTGAAAGCCTCGTCATTGATCAGGTCGCAACTTATGACTTCCTGATTCGCAAACTCACGATTGAGTAACGAGGGATAGGGCGCACTTACGGTGCGCCTTTTGTCGTTTAATGAGGCCTACTGTTCAAGGTTGGCAATTCTTTTCAAGACGGACTCTAGCTGGTCCCAAGGGAGTAGTTGGCTGTCGATCACCTCGATGCGGCTCTCAAAGCCTTGTAGTGACATTTCATTAACGGACACAACGCCATTACTTACGTTGAATGCGTAGCAACCGTTCGTGGTATTTAATACCCCTTTCACGCGTTCCGCTGTGAGATCAGATAGCATCGAGAATAATAAATCAAAATCAAAAATAACTTCCGCGCCAAATAGCCAGCCACAGCTGAAATAGCCCTGACCTTTGTTTTCCTTACGCACGTAGAGCTGATCGGGAGCCAACGCAAACTGAGGTTCTTGCTCTGCGTGTTCATGATGATGCTGCGCTAGCTCAGAAGATGGAGCATTGTTGCGGCGTTGACTATCAAGTAGCTCAATAGGAAAGCGTCCTTGTTTGACTAGCTGACTGTAGATTTTAGGTGGATTTTGATCGGTGACCCAGTCATTAAAGGTATCAATATCGCTCACATGGCACTGGTCAACTTTGTTACCGATGATAATATCCGAAATGGCCAGTTGATCGGTAAAGTTGCTATTCTCGGTATATTTGGGGTTCGATAAGTTGCGCGGGTCTACTAAGCCTATTGTTGCACGCAGATCGATATAGTCAGCGAATTGAGCAGATGTTAACGTTGCCAGCACCTTGTGAGCATGGCCTAAACCCGTAGGCTCGACAATTAAACGATCGGGTTTCGTGCGCAGTAGCGCGGTTATCGCGACAGACATTGGTACCCCAGCAGCACAGCACATACATCCACCAGGAACTTCTTTAATTAACGCACCTTGATCTGTCATCATGGCACCATCGATACCTATTTCACCAAACTCGTTGACCAAAACGGCCCACTGCTCGTTTTGTGGCTTTTCTTTAAGCAGGGAGAGAATAGCTGTTGTTTTACCAGTGCCTAGAAAGCCTGTAATGATGTTGGTAGGAATTTTCATCAATCATGTTCCTGTGTGGTTTTTGTTATAATATAACAGAAATCTCGGGTAGTGGAGTACAAAAAGGGCAGCGGAGAAGCTGCCCTATAACAATCGCTTAGCGCTTGTTTTTCAGATACCGTTTGCGACGTTCTTCTTTCTTCTTCGCTTTCATTTCTGCTTTATGTGCCGCTTCGATTTCAACTTCGATAAGCTCTTGTGTAATCATCTCAGGTAATTCTAGGGTGATTTGCCCTAACGTGCCGTTACGCAGTTCGTGAAGCAAGATTTCTGAACATTTATGTAGGTCAACTCGCCCGCCAGCACGTAATGCTCCTCGGCGGCGACCGATCTCTTCCATCAGTTCAATGTCACTGTCCGGAAGTTCTTCGATTTGGTAGCGTTCTTTAAGACGTTCAGGGTAGGCCTTAGCTAAGTATTCCACCGTATAGAAGGCAACTTCATCATATTCCATCGCCGTATCCTTAACTGCGCCGGTGGCGGCAAGGCGGAAACCACTATGTGGATTCTCAACTTTTGGCCATAGAATTCCCGGTGTATCAGAGAGAACGATGCCGTTTTGCAGATTGATCCTTTGTTGGCGGCGAGTCACTGCTGGTTGATTGCCTGTAACGGCAACTGCACGCCCCGCAAGCGTGTTAATGATGGTTGACTTACCCACATTCGGAATACCCATGATCATGGTGCGAATGTTTTTGCCAATCTCTTCTCTATGAGGTGCGAGTTTACGACATAGCTCAAGGATCTTTGTGACTTCTTGAGTGTTGCTGGTGGTGATGGCCATCGCCTTAACGTTGTTTTCTTTCTCAAAATGGTCAATCCACAACTGAGTTAACTCAGGATCTGCCAAGTCACGTTTGTTGAGAACCTTAACGACAGGCTTGTCGCCACGGAGTTCGGAGATCATCGGGTTCTCGCTACTAAAAGGGATGCGAGCGTCCAACACTTCGATGATGACGTCAACTTGAGGAATTGCTTCTTCGATCTCTTTACGGGCTTTGTGCATGTGCCCAGGAAACCATTGGATAGACATAGGATTAACCTTGAAATTCAAACTTGCGACAATTGTAAGGAGAAATTGCCCATAGTAAAGCGCTAAACGGGAGATGTGTCATGTTTAGGCTCGATTCTATAATGGTTTCGTCCCGTTTCCTTGACCCGATACAGGGCACGATCTGCGGCTTGAATCATCGCTGAAAGTTCGTCGTAATGATCAATATGGGCGCTTGTAGCACCAGCACTGATGGTGATGAACTCTGCTGTTGCCGAGGTATGGTGCGGTATGTTTAGTGCGTTAACCGAAGCGACTAATTGACTTACATAGGGCTCAAGATCGATGGGCATGTCATTTGCCATGATGATGCAAAACTCTTCGCCACCGTAGCGAGCAACAAGATGTTGATAGGGTGTCTCGACCGCGCTCAGACACTTTGCCACTTCAACTAGGGCGCGATCGCCTTCGATATGACCATAGGTGTCATTGTAAAGCTTGAAGTGGTCTATATCGACAATAACAACAGCGATGTAATGATACTGTTCCAGCTCGATGTAGGTATTTGCGGTATCGTAAAGGTGCCTGCGATTGGCTATGCCGGTTAAGGAATCGATGGTCGATTGCTTCTACCGCAGAGCAGAACCTCGCAGCAACGCATTCCGTCAAGGAAAACGCACTTCAGCTTAAAGGGCAGGTCAGTGAGTTCTATCAACTAGCCAAACGATTTGAAGAGAAATAAAAAAGCCCTGCTCATTTGAGCAGGGCTTCCACTTAGAAGAGTGCGTTGATTACGCTAGCAATTCTTTTGCTGTGTTTACTACGTTTTCAGTAGTGAAACCAAACATCTTGAACAGTTGGTCAGCTGGCGCTGATTCACCAAATGTTGTCATGCCGATGATCTTGCCACCGAAACCAACATACTTGTACCAGAAGTCCG
>NZ_JATABI010000081.1:0-6549 GCF_036533795.1 Vibrio sp. M250220
GTCTTATACCCCACAGCATGCCCTATTGAGTTGTTTATGAGTGACTCAAAGGTTACCTAGCTTGTGCTTTTATATCTATAGTTTGGATATAAAATCAATTGAATAGATATCACATATGTCGCAATTAAACTTCCTTTGTATCAATGCTTTATAAAAAATGACACATACACTGCTCGGTTAATCTGTTTAGCATCGGGTTGGGAGTGAGGAATAGAAAATCTCATCACAATATTGAAACCAGATGCTTAATAAGTAACCTGTATCAGTTTTGCGCCAAATACAAACTATGAGCCAAATTTTGATTGGATTTATCCAAGCATTCGGTTTTAAAAGGCGCTATTGTGGGAAAATGAACTTGCACCAAATGATACGTGTTACACTATTGAAAACCGCGAATAACAAGGATTTACGAATGAAGAAAATGCTTTTAAGTGCATTGATGGCCACCGCCTTGGTCGGGTGTTCTGATAACGAAGTTGGCGATGTGGGTCTTGGATGGTTCACTATGAAAGACATCAAGCTAAATCACATGCAAGATCCAATTGTGACTGGCGTAACATGTCATGTCGCTTCAATTGAAGCCGACTTTAGCCTAGCCGATCCAAGTGACAGCTCTATATCTTGTCGTCAGACTGGCGAAATTACCCCAGAGATGATTGCCAATATCGACAAGTCTAAAGATGGTGAAGTGGTATTTAAAAAGTCAAAAAGTATCTTCTTCAAAAGCATGAAAATCCGCCGAATCCTAGATGTAGAGAATCAGACATTGATGTACCTCTCTTATTCTACTAAAGAAACGTCAGGCAGTTTCAAGCACAGCCTCTCTACGGTGCCGTTATGGGGAACCAAAGCGTACGGTGCGTACAAACCAGCGGAATAGTTCAATTAAGTGCCAAACAGTAATGTTTGGCACTTTTTTATGTAATAAATATGAAAGCAATCTTTCATATGTGTGATATTATCCGGGAAAATTTCCAACTCCACTTTGAACATGAAGTTTCCCGGACAGCGTAAATCTAAGCACTACTTTCCTACTCACGCTCGCGATCCACTCGTCAATCAGATGAAGCAAACCCCTAAGCTTTATCGACCGATTGTGGTTGGCGTAGGTCAAACAATTGTTGACATAGAAGCTCGTGTCGATGACGAATTCCTAGCAAAATATGGTTTGAGTAAAGGACACTCGCTCGTTTTAGAGGAGAGTCAGGCAGACGCACTGTACGATGAACTAGTTAAACGCGAGTTGATCACTCATCAATATCCTGGCGATACGATTGGCAATACTCTGCACAACTACTCTGTACTGGCTGACAGTAAATCGGTACTACTAGGTGTAATGTCACGAAACATCGAAGTCGGCTCATTCGCATATCGTTATTTATGCCGCACATCGTCACGAATGAACCTAAACCACTTGCAGATGGTTGAAGGCTCAATCGGACGCTGCTACACGCTTATTTCGGACAACGGTGAACGTACCTTCGCAATTAATGAAGGTCATATGAACCAATTGCGCCCAGAAAGCATCCCAGAAGAGGTGTTTGATAAAGCGTCTGCGCTTGTTGTTTCTTCCTATTTAATGCGTGGAAAACCTGAAGACCCAATGCCGCAAGCCGTTGCTCGTGCTATCGAAATTGCGAAATCTAAGAACGTACCTGTTGTACTGACTCTTGGAACCAAGTGGGTTATCGAAGGCAATGCAAAGTGGTGGCAAGACTACATTAAAGAGAACATCTCTATTGTTGCGATGAATGAAGAGGAAGGCGAAGCTCTAACCGGTGAGAAAGATCCTCTTTTAGCCGCAGACAAGGCACTTGAGTGGGTTGATGTTGTACTATGCACAGCTGGCCCGGTTGGCCTCTACATGGCAGGTTACACTGAAGGTTCAGCCAAACGCGAAACTGAACTACCGCTACTGCCAGGTAATATCCCTGAGTTCAACAAATATGAATTTAGCCGAGCTATGCGTAAGTCAGATTGTGGTACACCCGTAAAAGTGTATTCCCATATTGGTCCTTACCTAGGCGGCCCGCTTGAAATCAAGAACACAAATGGTGCTGGTGATGCTGCGCTGTCGGCCTTACTCCATGATATGGCTGCAAACAGTCACCATAAGACTAACGTTCCAAATTCTTCGAAGCATGACCAACCATACCTGACTTATTCTTCGCTATCGCAGATTTGTAAGTATGCTAACCGTGTTAGCTATGAAGTATTAACCCAGCACTCTCCTCGCCTAGCGCGTGCGCTTCCTGAACGTGAAGACAGTTTAGAAGAAGCATACTGGGATCGTTAATGATACGTTAACCAAAGAAAGAGCCGCTTAACGCGGCTCTTTTTCGTTCAAATATGGGTAGAAGACTAACTGCCCTTCTTCGACCATCATGCAATCCATTTTGGCTGCATGTGCCGCCTGTAGCCCTAGCTGGGTATCTTCAAATACGATACATGCACCAGCTTGAACCTTCATATCATCCGCGGCCTTTAAGAAGGTATCAGGATTGGGTTTATGATTGTCAACATCCGTTGCCGTCACAATGACGTCAAGCAATTCAATCAGTTGTGCCTGCTTTAGAAGTCGTAAAGCGCTATCACGTTGGCTGCCAGTACCAACCGCCAGTTTCTTACGTTGATAGAATTGATGTAGTAGATCTACAGTACAAGCGATAGGCTTACCAACTTCCTGTAGTTCGGCAAAAGCCCCCATTTTGTAACGCGAGACTTCCATCGGTTCTAGCGACATACTGTGCTTTCTATTTATTTCTGCCGCAATTTTATAGCTTGGCATTCCACCTAAGCTGTGTAACCACTCTTGGCTAAACGGAAAGCCGAAATGGGCGGCTGTCTGCTGCCATGCTTTTAAATGGCCAGGCATGGTATCCAACAAGGTGCCATCCATGTCGAATATAAACGCTTGATATTTTTCTAAAATTTCTAACATGGTTGTCCTACTGCCCTATTAACATAGTTTTACCGTATATCCTCACGCTAAGGTAGTGATGGTATTGATATATTTATAAATACCAACTAACATCAGATCAAATACCTATAACTAAATATATTAACGGACTAAGGTAATCTTATGAATATCAAAAACAAACTATATTCATTAGGTGTTGTAGCCATACTTGGTGTCGTGTCTGTTCTTTTTGCAACAAGCCATTTCGCCCAAACCACGGCTCAGCTGAATCAGGCTAGCTTACTCGTATCAAACCTAGAAATACGCTTACTCAATTTACGCCGGAATGAGAAAGATTTCCTACTCCGTAAAGATGAATCAATGAGATATCGGAAAGTACATCCGTTGCGGTGGAAGATGTGCAACAGGCCTCTGTCAATGCACAAAGCGGTCGTAAAGTCGTCGAGACGACCGTCAGCAACATAGATCAACTCACTACCATTCTCGGCAGTAGCCAAGCATCAATTGGCTCACTAAATAACCACGTCGATAAAATTGGTGACGCCGTAAACATCAT
This sequence comes from Vibrio sp. M250220, assembly GCF_036533795.1. Classification (NCBI taxonomy): domain Bacteria; kingdom Pseudomonadati; phylum Pseudomonadota; class Gammaproteobacteria; order Vibrionales; family Vibrionaceae; genus Vibrio; species Vibrio sp. M250220. Next base: position 3,477 of record NZ_JATABI010000081.1, read on the forward strand.
CCAAGAAATAGCCGAACAAACCAACTTGCTGGCGCTCAATGCAGCAATCGAGGCAGCGCGTGCTGGTGAACAAGGGCGAGGTTTTGCGGTAGTGGCTGATGAGGTTCGTGCTCTTGCTAGCCGAACTCATCAATCAACCGAGGAGATCACTAAAGTTGTGACTGCCATTCAGAATCAAATGTCTGAAGTAGTGACCAATATTGACCAATGTAATGATCAGGGTTCGCAAACTCTCGAAGCATCACAGACACTGGATAGTAGCCTTACTCAAATTATCGATGATATGACCAATATTCAGGCAAATTCTGAACGTATTGCCTCTGCGATTGAAGAACAAGGCATAGTAATGAACCAGGTTAGTGAGTCTATCACAGAGCTCAATTCGATATCTGAAGGGAATATGCAGTCAGCTCAGCAATGTTTAACAGAAGTGGACAGAGTCTCCGTTCAAGCTACTGACATGGATAGTGCGGTTGCTGAATTCAAAACGTCTTAAGTCATCACTCAAGCAAAAAAAAACTCTAGAGAGGGGATTTTTTATTACTCATCGTCAAGTGGTATCAACTTGGTACTTCCACCATGGATTTTCTCGCGCTTACGCTGCACCAGTGCATAGAAGCCAGGTATTAGGAAGGTACCCGCTAGTAGTACACAAAGCAGCCCCCCTATCAAAGAGATACCCAGTGAGTTTTGGCTAATGTGTCCTGCCCCAGAAGCGAAGATCGCTTGGTTACCCGCCAGTACTTCTTGTATTGAACTGGCTCAGCGACAACAAGCTGTGTCGGTAATTGATTCTGTCCTTGAGGGTTTTCGCCGCATCCTACGAGAAAAAAGTGCGCTAGCAAGCGCAGTACAGGTAAAGGTTTTTTTCATGAATAGACCGCTAGATAGATATAAATGGGCTTGCCTAAAAATACCTAACGGTCAATCGAGCTTTGTCCGAACAATATCCGGACAATAAGCTTAAGTGTATCAAACTGTTACAAGTTCTAACTTTGTGTGTAGTTCCGCAAGACGCTGTAATTCTGCGCCCGATTCCCAGCGATAAACCAACTCAGGTACTTGGTGACCACAAGGGGCGTTCCAAAGCCTTTCCAAGCTGTTGGTTCCACCCAAATGCTGGTAAAACTCTACCGCTTGATGATTCTCTTTCATCACTTCCAAATACACACCACTGTCTGGAAAATACTGAGTAATCCACTTGGAGACTTCAGCCAGCAGTGTAACCCCTAATCCCCTGCCGCGGTAATTGGGATCGATATGCAGGGAGTCGATAATCGTACCTTTTTCGAAATCATGATTGCCAAATGCACAGACAAAACCACACAACAGGCCACCTTCTTCGAACAGAAGAACACATTGATTAAAAGGAGGGTTAATGAGGCGGGTCTGCCAAATCGCGAGGCGTTCATCTAGCACTTCGTTATCAAGAAACTCTTGCCCAAGAATGCCTTGATAATATTGTTTCCAACTTTGCGCGTGCAAGGTAGCAATACGCTCATAGTCACTATATTCAGCTACTTTTAATTCCATTTATAGTTCCTTATTACTTCCTGTAAGGATTGAGTGCCCCTTCATACTATAAAACATTTAACAAAAAGCCAAACATTCTGGGAAATGGCATCATTTGTGTTGGTTATTCTGCAACCCAGTTCAAAACCACGGCGAAAAATTTGCTTACCAATTATTTTGACAAAATCACGTGCGCTAACCGACATACTGAGCCATCGAATTTGACTTACAACTGTACGCTGATATTCTGGCGAACAACTGTTAGCTCAAAGGAAAAGCTCGATGTCTGGTTCTAACAAACCACCACTGATTTGGTTAAACATATTTATTTTCTTGTCATCCTTTATAGTCGCTTTGGTGATTGTTCCTTGGTACGGCTTAACGGCCAGTTACGGCCTTGAACACCTCGTCTGGTTCGTTATTGCCTTTTCATTTTGTAATCTTTCGATTACTGCTGGCTACCACAGGCTATGGTCGCATAAGACCTATGAAGCGCACTGGTCATTACGCGTACTCTTTGCCCTTGGTGGCGCGTTTGCGCTACAAAACAGTGCTCTGCACTGGAGTTCCGACCATAGAATTCACCACAAACATGTCGATAATAACGATAAAGATCCTTACTCGGCTAAACGTGGCTTTTGGTTTTCTCATATTGGTTGGATGTTGCGTGAGTATAATGCCAATACCTATTCCGATTATGGCAATTGCCGAGATTTACAGCGTGATAAAATCGTCATGTGGCAACATAAATACTATGTGCCTGTTGCGATTCTAACTAACTTCGGTATTCCACTATTACTTGGCGTTGTTTATGGTGATATCTTTGGCATGTTGCTTGTGGTTGGAGTATTACGTCTAGTACTTAGTCATCACTCAACATTCTTCATTAATTCGCTCGCCCATATTTGGGGCTCACAACCATATACCGATAAAAATACGGCTCGTGACAACGCCGTACTTGCCGTGTTCACCTTTGGCGAGGGATACCACAACTACCATCACATCTTCGAGAACGATTATCGTAATGGCATCTATTGGTGGCAGTACGACCCGACTAAGTGGTTGATTAAGTCCTGCTCATGGTTAGGTTTGACCAATAAATTGCGAGTTACGCCGAAAATTAAAATTGAAAAAGCCATCGCAAAGCAAGCGCTCGCCAAGGCGTCTAAAAATGTTAGTAAACTGCCAAACGCATCAATGCTTAACGAAGTGTTAAACAAAGAGTTTGAGGCGTTAATGTCGAGAATGGCAGACTATTACGATGTAAAAAAACAGGTCATTGAGGCAAAGAAAACCGATTTGGCAAAGAAATATGAAAAGTCATTGCTCAAACTGCGTTATCAGCAAATGAAGCAAGAACTTGCCGCACAGCGCAAGAGCTGGAATAGCCTAGTCGCACAATACGCCTAATTAAAGGTTCATCGCGGCTTTCCGGGGAAAGCCGCTTTTATCTTCATAAAGAAGTATTCCGTATCTCGGTATCCATAGCCCATTCTTTTTATTAGCTTAATCTTGTTATTGATCCCTTCCAAGGTACATGTATTTAGATGATACGAAGCTG
>NZ_JATABI010000082.1:0-6162 GCF_036533795.1 Vibrio sp. M250220
ATCAATGAAGAAATCATACGCCGATATGTAAGACATCAAGAGAAGCAAGAGCGAGTAGAGCAGCACCAGTTGGCGTTGGATTAAACAAAGGCCCCCTTTTAGGGGGCTCACACAAAGCCACCTTCTTTAGAAGGTGGTAATTTACTTTGTCCTTATTTGAGATTACTTGCGCTCTAGCAGTACACCTGCTTCCATGTGGTGGGTGAATGGGAACTGGTCGAACAGGGCGAAACGAGTCACTTTGTGTGTTTCACAAAGGACATCCAGATTTTCTTTCAGTGTTTCTGGGTTACATGAGATATACATGATGCGCTCGTAACCTTGCACCATCTTACATGTGTCGATGTCCATACCTGCACGTGGTGGATCAACAAAAATGGTATTGCAGTTGTAGCTGTTTAGGTCGACGCCCGCATCTTTTAAACGGCGGAACTCACGTTTTCCTTCGATTGCTTGAGTAAACTCTTCAGCAGACAGGCGTAAGATCTGCACGTTACCGATATTATTGGCCTTAATGTTGTACTGAGCAGATTCTACGGAAGGCTTTGCAAGCTCAGTTGCCAAAACGCGATCGAAGTTTTGCGCGAGTGCTAGTGAAAAGTTACCGTTACCACAGTAAAGCTCAAGTAGATCGCCACTACTCTCTTGGGTGCAGTCAACCGCCCACTCTAACATCTTCTCCGCGACCTTACCGTTAGGTTGGGTAAAGCTGTTTTCAACTTGTTGGTAAACGTATGGTTTGCCATTGACATCGAGCTTCTCAATGACATAGTCACGATCAAGAACAATCTTCATCTTGCGTGCACGACCAATAATGTTGAGGTTAAAGCCTTCATCATTGAGACGCTGCTTGAGGGCTTTTGCATGTTTCGTCCACTCTTCATCTAATTGACGATGGTAAAGCAGTGACACCAAAACTTCACCACTCAGTGTCGATAAGAAGTCAACTTGGAACAACTTACGGCGCAGAGATTCATTATCTTTCATCGCTTCGACGAGAAGAGGCATCAAGTCGTTGATCAGGCGGCTAGCGGCTGGGAACTGATCGATGCGGTACTTCTCTCGAGTCTCTTGGTTGAACATGATGTAGTAGAGGTCTTCACCTTCATGCCAAACACGAAATTCTGCACGCATACGGTAGTGTTGTTCTGGTGATTCGAACACTTCCAACTCAGGTACATTATAAGAAGCGAACATCTCGTTGAGACGGTCGACCTTTTCAGCCAGTTGTTCTTGGTAGCGTTGCGGGTTTACATCAAGAGTCGCCATGGTGATTACCTTTGGTTTTGTACCTGTGAATGGTGCATTTAATTCAAGAGCGCAGATTTTATTCAATCTCAGCAGTATGTCCAGTACTGTCCCCTCAATGCCTTAAAGATAGCGTGTAAAGTGGTAATGAGTGAGTAGATGAAAGCGGCCAATTTCATCTGAATGAAGAATATAGACTGGACAAATAATCAATTGCTGAATAACATCGACGCCAAGCTGGTGCTGTCTAGATGTATAGATGGCTGAAAAGGGAATCTGGTGTAAATCCAGAACTGACGCGCAGCGGTAAAAGAGAACGAAAGCTCAAATAGACACTGTATATAGATTTATGCGGGAAGTAGAGCCAGTAGGAGGCAAATGCCAAGCTCTTAAGTCCGAAGACCTGCCAGCAGCTGAGCAAAACACTGGAAGCAATAGGCTCCATGCTCAGTAGGACTGACGCGATTTAGGATTATAAAAATGAACCGATCTATTCTAGCGATGGCAGTGGCATCGCTACTTTCACACACCTCTTATTCTTACGCTCAAGAAGTTTCAACTGATGAGACTATGGTGGTTCTTGCCAAAAGTGATTTCAACAGTTCTATTGAAGACATCCCGGCTAACGTAACCGTAATTACTTCTGATGATATTGCAGCTAGCGGTGCTAAGAGTTTAGATACATTGCTAAGAGCTCGTGCAGGTATTCAGATTTCTGACACAAACAGTGGACCAGCATTTGCTATCCGAGGTTTTACTGGTGGACAAGCGGCTAACAACACTCTGATCTTGGTCGATGGACGTCGTCTAAACAAACAAGACCTTTCTGCTCCGCAAGTCAGCTCAATTCTGGTTTCGCAGATTGAACGCGTTGAAGTTCTATCTGGTAGTGCTGGTGTTTTATATGGTGACCAAGCTGTAGGTGGTGTTATCAACATTATTACTAAGGGTGGTAACCAAGACGGTGGCAACGTATCAGTAAGCGTTGGCAGCTTTGACTCGGTCGCTGGTAGTGTTGACGTATCTAAGCAGTTAAATGAGCGTTGGAACTTATTCCTCAGCGCAAGTCAGGATAACAGTGATAACTATCGTGAGCATAACAAGCGAGAGACGGGTGTATTACTTGGTCGACTGAACTATGACCAAGACCAGACTGAGTTTTTCGCAGAAGCAAGCTATTACGACAACAACCGTCAATATGCTGGTTCGTTAACTGAAGAACAATACGAGCAAGATCCAACTCAGGCTGGTTCGTCAAACCCGACTGATTACTCTCATGAAATCACTAAAGCACTTCGTGCGGGTTATAAACGTAATCTAAGTGACGCATGGATCCTTGGTACAGATGTCATTTACGATAACACTTCAGGATCTGGCTTGGCTTGGGGAAGCTCTACAGCAAGTAAAAGTAAGCAGTTGTTTGGTTCGGTAAATGTAGAAAACCAATTCTCTACACAATCTGGTCAAGGTAATGTACTACTTGGTCTTGAAGGTGCAGATCGTGATCACTCATACAAGTCATCATCAACTGACAGAGCGAATGAGCAAAACAGCTACAGCGTGTTCGGCCAGCTAAACCATCCTTTAATCACGGATCTAACGTTGACAACGGGTGCTCGATACAGCTCTGTAGAAGATAAGCTCTACGATGGAGCAATTTACCCTAACACTGAGAAGCTATCTGAATCCCAGGATGCTTATGAGCTTGGTCTGAACTACAAGATTACTCCGTCTCAGCGAGTGTACGTTCGCGGGGAGACTAACTTCAGGTTTGCTAAGATAGACGAGCAAGCATATACCTCACCAGGTGTTTTAGGCCTGAAGCCGCAAACAGGTAAATCCTTGGAAGCAGGCTGGGGTCTTTATGAAGCTGATTACAGCGTTAAAGTCGATGTATTTAATCTCCAGCTAGAAGATGAAATTGTTTTTGATAGCAGTGCACCGACTCCGGTTGGTGGATTCTTTTCTGGAGCGAATGTTAACGCTGACGAATCTGAACGAAACGGCATCAGTGTTAGCGGTGACTTGTACGTGCATGAAAACCTTCAGCTAGGCTTGGAATACAACCTGATTGATGCTGAGTTCTCAAGCGGTGATAACAAGGGTAAAAAACTACCTTGGGTCGCACGTAATACTGGCCGAGCGTTTGCGACATACGATATCAGTTACGAGTGGCAAGTTTTTGTCGAAGGTGTTTACACAGGCACTCGTTATAAAGATGGTGATACATCAAATAGCTTAGATAAGCTGCCTGCATATTGGTTAGGTAACCTGGCGGTAAGTTACATTCAAAATGAATGGTCAGCGACACTTCGTGTTGATAATGCATTCGATGAAAAATATGCAGCAAATGCGAACAACTGGGGAGCGTATTACCCAGGCGATGGTCGTAAAGTTATGCTAACTGGCTCTTACCAGTTTTAATATCTCAAACCGCCTTCGGGCGGTTTTTTCTTATAGATAGATAATCACTATGCAAAAGAACGTCATTATTAGCTGGTCAAGTGGCAAAGACTCGACACTGACCCTTGAAAGATTGATGGACAACGAACAGTACAATGTCGTTGGACTTTATACCACCTATGTCAAAGACGAAGTCCCCTTTCAGGCAACGCCCCTTTATGTCCTAGATATGCAAGCCGAACTGTTGGACCTACCTCTAATTAAAATCGAACTACCCGAATCATTTCCACCAAACGAGATCTATCAAGACACCATTATCAGAGGCTTAAAACAGAGTAACCTCTCAATAGATGCAGTCGCCTTTGGCGATATGTTCTGTAATGGCATCGAAGCTTATCGTCGTAGTTATATAGAACCAGCCGGTTGGGAGTGTGTATTTCCTTTATTGGGTCAGAGTAGTAGAGATCTTGCTGATGAAATCATTGCAAGAGAGATTCAAACATTGGTCGTTACGACAGATAGTTCCCGACTCGCAAGCCAGTATTGTGGCAAATGGTACAGCGAAGCGTTTATACGCAGTTTGCCCGACGGTGTAGATCCTTGTGGTGAAGATGGTGAATTTCACACCTTGGTTACTGATACCCGAAGCTACTCGGGCAGAATTGATATTGAAACTACATATATAGAAGAGGGGGAGCGTTTCTGTTATCAGCGTTACACCGCGAAGAGATTGCCAAATACCTAGCAGAGAGTATTATTGCCAAGTCCAAATGAAGTGAGTTAATCAAGTGAACCATCAAACAGCGAAAATACTGATCTTTGATTCTGGCGTAGGCGGCTTATCTGTATATAAAGAAATACAGGCTCAACTTCCTCAACTTGATTACCTCTATATATTTGATAACGAAGCATACCCATATGGTGAACTTGACCACAATACACTGATTGCCCGCGTTGATATCATCGTCTCTTCCTTGGTTGCAGAGCATCAAATCGATTTAGTGGTCATTGCGTGCAATACGGCCAGCACGATCGTTTTACCAACGCTAAGAGCCAAATTATCGATTCCTGTTGTCGGCGTCGTTCCAGCAATCAAACCCGCATCCAACCTTGCCAATAAAGCGGTGGGTCTTATTGCGACTCCCGCAACTATTACACGCGAATACACCCATGACCTCATTCGAGACTTTTCGCAAAGCAAACCAGTGGAATTACTAGGTTCAACTCGGCTGGTGGATATTGCAGAAGAAAAACTACGAGGCAAAAGCGTTGATCTCGGTGAGTTAAAAGAAATACTCTCACCGATGGCGAGTAAGATCGACGTTGCGGTACTGGGCTGCACACATTTCCCACTGATCAAAGAAGAAATACAGGCGGTGTTAACAGACCATGTATTACTGGTTGATTCAGGAGAAGCGATTGCGAGAAGGGTGAAAGACTTATTGGTCTTTGAAGCGAATAGCGAAAAGAAAGGAAAGAGAGAAATCTATTCAAGTGCTCCCCCTTGGGAAGAAGGAGCCTTGAATCAGGCATTATACTTAATGGGCTTTAGTCCAGTTCAGTACTATCCGATTGAGATTTAGGGTCATTAGCAACACGTACTTTTAGAGTTCGTTGCATATAGTCCTTCTCATTAAGTGCATCTATAGCGGGCTGTGCATCTGTCGCAGCCATTACGACAAAGCCAAACCCTCTTCTTTTACCGGTACGTTTATCCTTCATTAGACGAACCGCAAAAACTTCACCATGCTTGGCGAACAGGTCCTTTACATGGGATTCATTTGCCTTATATGGCAAGTTCCCGACATAGAGTGTTTTAGTTGAAGGGTCATTCAATTGATCTTGTTCGATGTTGGTGTTCGAAAGTTTAAGAATAAAAGCGGAAGCAAAAACACCTAGAACAAAGCTCAAAGCAGGGGGAATGGCTACCTGCGAAAAGATGATCCCACCCAAAACAGCTAAGGCGACAATCATTAAGGTCGATTTTTTTGAACTCATATTGGAATACAACTTTTAGGTTTGAGAAAAATTAGGTCTACCGTTAACAAAATAGACACAGGGATCTTACGTATATGGTTGTAGTTTTTCCAACCTATTGATGTGACCTGACTCAAATGTTGAAATTTTATTCTATTTTCAGCGGTTTGATTTCTTTTTGACCAAACGGAAATTAATTTCAAAAAAACACTTGTCATCCTCTCAGAGCTCCCTATAATGCCGCTCCATCGACACGGAATGAGACGAAAGTCACGCGCCGAGTTGGAAAGAGAAAAAAGAAGTTAAAAAAACTCTTGACTCTAAAAATGGGAGGCGTAAGATACGCACCCCTAGCAGTGAGGCGATAAACGCTAAGCTGGCTAGAAAAAGCTCTTTAAAAATATAGACCTATCAATCTGTGTGGGCACTCGTTGATGATAATCCAATTAGAAATTTCTCTAAATAAAGAGGGGTTTCAAATTAGGTTTCAATGAAACGAAGTGACCAAACGAGACTTCTTTTGGAAACATTAGA
>NZ_JATABI010000083.1:0-6094 GCF_036533795.1 Vibrio sp. M250220
ATAAAGGGGACGTGACCTAAGCTGGCAGTAGCTCGTAGAGCCACAATTAGGGCACATGAAGCCATTCTCCCAGCGCAATGAAAATAAGCGTTTCTGACATTGTTCTTCTGTGCCATAAAGACTTAGAAATCGAGGAATAGAAATCCCACTTTGGAATTGAATCTGATTCTTTGGCATACCAAACCCTCCCATAACAATACATTAAGTATAGACGCTTTTAGTATGGCTGAAAGTCGGGGGTAATCAGGATTATTTTTGTCGCCAAAAATTCGCTATATTTCCCTCAACAATTCGAATATTAGGGCAACAAAATGGACAAACGTTGGTGGCATAACAGTGTGGTATATCAAATCTATCCACGTAGTTTTTGTGATTCAAATGATGATGGTATCGGTGACCTTCAAGGCATCATCAGTAAGCTAGATTACCTGCAAAATCTGGGAATTGACGTGATCTGGCTTTCTCCAGTCTATCAATCTCCGATGGACGACAACGGCTACGATATTTCAGATTATCAGGCCATCGCTCCTGAGTTTGGCACCATGGACGACATGCGAGCACTCATTGAACAAGCCAAACAGCGTGGGATCCGCATTGTAATGGATTTAGTAGTAAACCATACCTCGGATGAACATCCATGGTTTGTCGATGCAAAGCAAAGCGCTGACAGCAAGTATCGCGACTTTTACATTTGGCGAGATGCGAACGCAGACGGCACGCCACCAAGTGATATCGGCTCTATTTTCGGAGGTAGCGCTTGGCAGTGGGACGAGCACAACCAGCAATACTACTTTCACCTATTCTCAAAACGCCAGCCTGACCTTAACTGGGAAAACCCGCTACTTCACGAACACATCTTTGCGATGATGAACTGGTGGATTGACCAAGGTATTGGCGGCTTCCGTCTTGATGTCATCGATCTGATTGGTAAAGAGATAGATAAAGGTATTACAGGGAATGGTGAACGTCTACACCCACTGTTACAACAAATGAATCAAGCCACCTTTGGCAGCAAAGACCTTCTAACGGTGGGAGAAACTTGGGGAGCAACACCTGAAATTGCCAAATTGTACAGTGACCCCGCAAGGCAGGAATTGTCCATGGTGTTCCAGTTTGAGCACATTACACTGACATGGCAAGACGGCGATAAATGGCAGCCCATTCCACTCGACCTAAATAGGTTTAAGCAAGTTCTCACCAAATGGCAGGTCGAACTCAACAACCAAGGTTGGAACTCACTGTTTTGGAACAATCATGACTTACCGCGTGTTGTGTCTAAATATGGATGCGACAAACAATACCGAGTTGAATCAGCGAAAATGTTGGCAACCACGCTGCACTTTATGAAAGGGACACCTTATATCTATCAAGGTGAAGAGATTGGCATGACCAATGTAGCCTTCGATACCATCGACCAATATAAAGACATCGAAACGCTCAATTTTTACCAAGTGAAAACCGACTCAGGTACTAGTCACGAGCATATGATGGAGGCAATTCACCAAAACGGTCGTGACAATGCTCGTACACCGATGCAATGGAATAACGACAATCAAGCGGGTTTTACCAACGTAACACCTTGGATTGCAGTCAATCCAAACTATCCACACATTAACGTGGCAGATGCCCTTGCCAATCATGATTCAATCTTTTATCACTACAAACAGCTAGTATCCTTGCGTAAAACCCATCCTGTCATCGTCTACGGTGATTTCATTCCGCTGCTCGAACAACATCCGCAAGTGTTTGCCTATGAGAGAAAAGATGATCAACAACACTTTGTGGTCGTGAGTAATTTTAGTGCCGAAAGGCTAATCGTCCCATTACCAAGTCACCTGCAAAGTCGTAAGGTAACCACCTTGATCACCAATAGCGTTGCACTTACTGAGTTAGGGAACTCACTCACGTTGAGCCCGTACGAATCTTATGCCCTAGAGCTATAAAAAAACACCGGACACGTGTCCGGTGTTGTTCTTTTCAATCATGTCCTTACCAAGACAGTATCTGTTCGACTTGCTCAATCGTTGCTTCTGCGGACTGATAATCCACTTGCAGCTCTATAATTCCTTGTTCGTTGGCAACAAACAGTGAAGGAAAGCTGTTTCCACCGATACGACGAGCAAACTCCAGCTCTTGAAGAAACTCTTGATTAAGCTCTGCTGAGAAAAAATCCACTTCAAATTTTGCTGTATCCAGCCCAATGTTGGCTGCAAGAGAGAGTAGAACCTCATTGTCACTGGGGTTTCTTGCCTCTAGGTAATAAGCGTGTTGAATCGCACTCAACATAGCTTGCTCAGCTCCTTGCTTGCGAGCGGCAAGGACAGCCCGACATGACGGATAGGTAGAACGACGAGGCGTATTCTTTTGCCAGAAATCATAGTTAAACTCTGTACCAAGAAAATCCTCTATTTTCTTCCAATATGAGGCGATTTGGCGTTGCATCTCTTCTGGCATCGGCTGGTCGGAATCCGGTGCCAAACCACCGAGTACGTACTGTATCTCTATCTTGCTTTCGAGCTGTTGCGATACTTTCTGCCACACGGGTTTATATCCCCAACACCATGAGCACATGGGATCATAGACATAATAAAGTTTGTTGTTGGTCGACATATTACCGCTCCTTCGATGAGCTCTTAGATAGGATGTTAGAGTGAGATTACACAGCTTGTCTCTCGATTACCACAAATTGGTAAACTGGCTTTGCATTGCACGACTCACTGGCAGCTTTTCTCCTCCAATCACAACCACCATCTTACCGGTAATGACTTTTTTGACCTTTTCAACTGCCGACACATTGACAATCGTTGAACGATGAATCTGCCAAAACTGCTGCGGATCTAACTGCTGCAATAACTCTCTCAGCGAAGTTCTCAACAAGTACTCCACCTTTTTATCACCCTCTTTGGCAAAAAGAGACACGTACTTGTCCTCAGCTTTAAAAAAGAGGACATCACTCGCTGCGATAAGATGAATGTCGTCCCCTCTGCTGGCACGCAACCAACTCAAATAAGTCGGCTTCGCTTGCTGACTTATCTGCTGAATCTGATCAAGCAGCATCGACATATTGGGCTGTAAAGGTGGTATATTGGTGTTAAGCCTCACTTTAAGCTTGGCGATACATTGCTCTAACCGCTTCTCTGACAAAGGTTTAAGTAAATAATCGACAGCATTAGTCTCAAAAGCCTGTAAAGCATACTCATCGTATGCCGTTATGAAAACAATCTGAGTCTCAGTATCGCTCTTATCCAGTATCTTGGCAGCGGCCATCCCATCAAGCTGAGGCATTTTGATATTAACCACCATAAGCAAACCGCTGACCAGTAAACTCAGTACTCCACCAATCATAGAGCCGATCACGGCAAGCAGCGCGGCCTCTCGAACAAAACCAGAAACGATCTCATTGGGGTAAGTCCCTAATGCGGATAAGGTGCCGATCTCGCGAGTGCGTTCTGTCACGGACATTGTCATTGTGTTAAACAGAGCAACGAATACAACCAAAGCCATGACCGCGCCCATGATGCCAAAAATTCGGTCATATAAGTCTTTGACTTTGCTGTAGAAAAACGCCCTTTGCTGCCAAGGTGTCACCTCTAGCGGCTGAGCTAAGTTCATTTGAGATAACTGTTGGTTAACCCAAAGCGCCATAGACTCGGTTTGTTTAGTATCAAACAAAAACACCGACAAGGTACTCACTTTGTTGCTGTTCAGCAGTTGCTGCACAGAATCAATATGAAGATACAACTGACGTTTATCGAGCTCAGGAACGCCGGTTGAATAGATGCCGCGAACTTTATAATCATAGGCATTGAGCGCACCATCACTGGTTGTGGCGAGTAAAGTGACCCAGTCACCAGTTTTGACACTGAGGTTACGCGCCAAATCGATACCAAGCATCACTTCTGGTTCGCTTGGTTCGTACCGAGATGATTGGGTACTCGAAAGCGTTTTACCTTCTCGAACATCAAGAAAGGGACCTTTCATATCGAACTCGCGTTCATTAACGCCAGTGCCAACAAAAATCGTCGATTTACTGCCATTCGACACTAGGCCTGTAAATTCTACGCGGGGTTGGACTCCACGAACCTTATCACTGGCTAACAAACGAGTGGTTAGAGCCCCTCCATCTGCAATCCCGTTTGCCTGAGCCAGAGGGACCACAGAGTGCAACCATTTCTCCCTTGGCAATCTGACCACTGACTTCGCTCAGTGCGTTCACTTGCTGCTGACCAATGCAATACTGCTTACTGATTTGCTGGAAGTTAATCATAACGCCACCTTAAGCTGCTGAATCAACAAGGGCTTGCGCCTGAAGAGTCAATGGATGTTGCGGCGCTTTTGCTTGCATATCTGATATCCATTGCTGCGCCTGATGCTTATCTTCCGCTCGAAGTGCAGCACGTATTGCGTAGAGATAAACCCAAGAGATTGCATCGTAGTTCTGCTGTTTAAACGACTCGTCAGCAAGCAGTTCAATATATAAGTCGTAGCCTCGTTCGAAGTGATTGAACATATCGGGAAGCGAAGTGAACGTCGCACCTGCAATCGATCTAGCCAGTAATGACTCTGGCAGTCCCTGACGAATCTATTGCTGTTCAATTGGCGTCGATTGACTGGCTAATAGATCGAGCCCCTTACTGATCGTCGCAAGCCCCTGCCAAGTTGTATTCGGCGATGACGGCCTCTGTTGGCGTAGAATACGAGGGAAAGGCTGTGAGTAAGCTACATAGAATGAAGCTAGCGAATGTTACTGTTTTCATCTGACTATTCCTTTGATCGTGTGATGGTCAAAGATTACGCTCAGAGAAAAAAGTATTCAGAGTAATGAGACGAACGGGCATTCAAAGGCGTGAATGGCACAAACACGGATTAAATGGCAAGCGGTTGAGGCCAACCTAGGGTGCAGCAGTGGATTTTAGCCACTATGATCGTTAAAGTAGCGACAAAATAAGAATCACCTCTCTGAATAACAAAAACATGCAGAGAAGGTTAGAGCAAAGAGATAACTCCGATGATCAAAGACGACAAAATTATTGCTGATTTAGCAGAACTTGAAGCTTTCCTTATCGCCGTCGAGAGCGGTGTGTTAGAGCTTAAGAATGCCGCAGGCGTTGCCATGGCAACCAACAACCAGGACGGCCGCCGATTCGTTGCTGTACTAGACGATAAGCACCAACTCATTTTAGGCCGTTGGGTTACAGAAGAAGTGTTCCAAACAGGACAAGATTTGGTGCGCAACGGTCCAAGCCGCAAGCACTAAAACAGCAGAGTTAGAAAATAAGTTCGTTTCTGATATCGGCCTCACAACATACTCGCCTTTCGGCAATACCAAAGCGGATTTGAGCGTGGTTTCACTCGCCAGAAGTGCATAAATTTTTCTCTGCCAATCAATGGCAAATACTTCCAGCATTATTTGTCGGAAAAGTCTTAGTCCGACAGGCTAAGCTGTAAGGCGATGTTTAATTAATAACAATGTCATCATTAGCAGGCCGATCTTTTAAGAGGTTATTTCCAGTTTGAATAATTCCTACTGACCATCTTACATTTTATTTAGGTTTTATATGGTAATCATTCGATCAGTTCTACTAAGACTAAAGGTCCTGATCATCTGATATGCGTTACTTGTATGTTTCTATACGCAAAATGCGTGATAAGTTACTGCTCATACTGACTGTTTTCAGTGTGCCTCCAATCGCGGCTCAAGCGGTGGAGCTGCCACTCGGCCCTTTAACGAGTCAAGATATTGAAAATGAGCAAAAGCAGCGTTTAGAGCAGCTTGAGCAAAACACTAGTTCGCTTCAACAACTCGTCCCAACACCTACACTGCCTGAACCCAAACCAATAGAAAGCAGCCAGTGTCTCGAGATTGAGGCCATCGCTTTTCAAGGCAACACCATTTACGACAGCAATACACTGACTGATGTCAGTGGCTTCCAGTCAGGCTGTATCGGACTCAATACTATCAATGACTATCTTCGCAATATCTCTAATCACTATATCGAAGCGGGCTATGTCACTTCCCGTGCTTTTATGACACCACAAGACCTGTCTTCTGGGGTGTTATTGATTGTGATTGTCGAAGGGAAGGTAGGAAAGG
>NZ_JATABI010000084.1:0-6021 GCF_036533795.1 Vibrio sp. M250220
AGGCCACGGGCGGCGAAGATGAGAATTTAGATTTTTTCTTCTTCATGCATTAAGCATGACGGCTAGAAATGATCACTCAATTAGGAATGTTGGATCAATTGCGTTAACTCACACTTTTTGTCAATGGACTGCTGGTGAACGCTTACCAAGGATCAGCAATAATTTCCGTGAGTGACGATCAATTAAGGTCGCAAAAAATGGCGTGAGGACAAATGATGTTGCGGTACAGGTGAGAGCAACCAAGGCAATGAATGTTCCCATGTCGGGTGTGCTTAACATGACCCACGGCAAAGCCATCATGAAAAGACCGGATGAAATACCATCAAAAAAGCGCCCTGAAAGGTAAGGCAAAGTTCTATTTTTCGTCACTAGTCTCATCGAAATATCCTTATGTAATCTGACTGAGTTAGTGCTACTGTAAAACCTCAAGTTAACTTGAGGTAAAGCGCGAATTTTAATTTATTTGGAGTGCAATATGGAAATGAGTGTGGGAGAAGTGGCGAAAAGAGCGCAAGTCAAAGTCTCAGCGTTACACTTCTATGAGCAAAAGGGATTGATCTTCAGTTGGAGAAATCAGGGCAATCAACGTCGCTATCATCGCAGCGTACTGAGGCGTATCGCAGTGATTAAAGCCGCTCAGGAAGTCGGACTAACGCTGGAGGAAATTGCGGAGTCACTGGGTCATTTGCCTAAGCATCAGGCTCCTAGCCGTCAGGAATGGGAGCAGATGGCATCCGGATGGAAAGAGCGTTTGGAGCACAGAATTCAGCAGCTTAAAGCTCTTCAAGATGATCTAGGTGGCTGTATCGGCTGTGGTTGTTTGTCTATGGAATCCTGTGCTATCTACAACCCTCAAGATATTCGTGCTGAAACGTTCAAAGGTAAAACCATGCTCACCAACCCTGAAGAGTGGTCACAAGGAGAGGGCGAACCCGAGTAACATTGGCAGTGTCAGCACACTAAAGAAGTTACTGAACAGTACCATTGACGCGACTTTCGTTGGCTCTATCTGAAAGCGTTCAGCAAACAGATAGTTCATCACCGCTGGTGGTAGCATGGTAAAGAGCACCATCATTTGTAGCTGCATCGGCGGTAGAGGAATGAATAGATAGATCACCGTGAAAGCAGCTGCACCGGTTGCCAGTGATTGCAACGTACATAAGATTCCCACTTTTATGCCGCTCAACCTGAGGTTACACATCTGTGCTCCAAGCGAAAGCAGCATGACAGGAACAGCCGCCTGACCGAGTAACGAGGTCGCTTCATAGAGTGGTGTCCATACACCGATATCGGAAACGTTAAGGATTAGCGCTAAGCTTGCCGCGATAAAGATCGGCATCTTTACGATCTGTTTGAAAGGGTTACCTTCACTGAGGAGTGCTAAACCGAGGCTAATATGTAGGCAAGCCGAAACCACAAATAGCAAAACCGCTGACCCGAGCGCACTGTCTCCGAAAGTGTAAGTGAACAACGGGATAGCGAGGTTGCCACTGTTACGAAACATGTGTGGAGGCGCCCAAGCTTTATAGTTTAGCTTGGTGAGTTTGCATAAGGGAAGCATGAGGATGCCAGGTAACAGCACCGCGATGGCGGCAGCGCTTAAAAGCGGCACTTGCTCAGTATCCAGAGGCATAGCGACCAGCGATGAAAATACCAACGCAGGGGTGAACGCATCCATATTTATACGGTTAATCGGCCTAAAGTCGGGTTTAAGCCATCTACCAACGGAAAAGCCAACGGCAATCAGCGCGAACACAGGGAAGAGAATCCCGACCACTTGTTGAAACATTTCAATCCTTGAATAGCGTTATACAACTTAGACTAACTTACTGGATCTTAAATCATTAAAACAGGGTAATGTCGCTTTTAACGTCAATGTCAGTTGATTCACGCGCGGTTGCTCTGCTGGCTACTTACGATATTTGTGCAGCACATTGACGGGAATGTGGCAGTAGTCATTTGGAAATCGAGTTAATCGATCTTGGTGCTCGTCATCGCTCTTGACGTAATTGGTCAGCAGCATCACTTCAACTGCAATTTTCTTGCTGTCAGGACGCGCAGCAATGTACTGGCGGGCTTGATTTAAGTGCTGCTCATCTCGGCTGTAAACACCGGTACGATACTTCTTACCGATGTCTTCTCCTTGCTGGTTAACGCTATAAGGATCGATAATCTCGAACAGATAATCCATTAACTGTTCAACAGAGAGCAATTTAGGATCGAACTCAGTACGAACACATTCTGCGTAGCCATCATATTGCCCCGAGGTTGTGCTTGAGGTGCCATTGGCTCTACCAGCTTCAGTGGTGACAACGCCGGGTAAATGGCGCATAAACTCTTGCACACCCCATAAACATCCGCCTGCAATATAGATCTCGTGTAACAAAACATGGCTCCGTTGGTCGATTTAGACTGGCAATTAAAACAAATTCCGTTGCCTAGGAATAGTGATCATTCGTCAAGCGAATCTGTGCACAGATATAACAGGAAGCATGGAGAAAAAGAGAACAGGTAAGACGAACTGGCGGATATCGCTTGCGGGTCGGAAGGGCTGGTTTTTGTGAACTGGCGTTAAGTTTTAAAGAAATTATTCATGACAATCTGAAAAACTTGAGCTCTTGATTCACTTTTTTAATTCATAGGCTAAATTTATATGTGCTAGGTTTCTTATGCAAATGGATCTGCCAATGATACCTTTTATAAAGAATAATAAATTGGCGCTTAGTGTTTCTGTGCTTATGTTGTGCGCGGTAGCTTGGGGCGTGATAAACGAAGTGAAGATGAGTCAGATGGCGACCTCTTCAAAAATAAGAATAGGGGTTTCTCTAACACCCTTATCATCGCCTTTTTTGGTTGCTGACCAACTGGGCTTTTTTAAATCCTTTAATCTAGATGTCAGCTTACACCCTTGTTCGAGTGGTGCCGCTTGTACAAACTTGATGCTAGATCGCAATGTCGACTATGCAACGGCATCGGAGTCTGTTGTGATGTTCCAAAGCTTTCAGCGTGATGATCTTTCTTTGCTTGTTAGTTTTGTTGAATCAGACAACGACCTCAAACTTCTCACACTCGTGCCTGCCAGTATTCACAGCGTCAACGAGTTGGAAGGTCGTAGGGTAGGCATCATCAAGGGCACGGCCAGTGAGTTCTATTTCGACTCGGTACTTATCAGCAACAATCTCAAGCATATGCCCGTAGAGAAAGTCTATTTGCAACCACACGAAATGGTACCGGCATTGCTTTCATATCGGGTTGATGCAATATCGGCATGGGAACCAATGGGCTTTGAAGCGGATTTATTCTCTGTTGCGGATGTCGCGAATCTAGGGGTTAAAGGGATCTATCAATTGTCATTTAACCTGATTGCTCGCTCACCTTATCTAGAGTTTGTTGGTGATGAGCCGACCCGCTTACTACAGGCTCTTGATAAGGCGATTGAATGGATAAACAGCAACCCAGAGGAGGCGATTGCGATGATCGCGACACGACTTGACCTTCCGCCTAGCCAAGTCAAGTGGACATGGCAGGACTACCTGTTTCGCTTATCCTTGGGTAATTCGCTACTCTCAAACTTGCAATTACAATCTCGCTGGGCGATTGAAATGGGGTTAGTCGAAAACTCGCCGCCGGATTTCAGAGAGCTACTTTACCCTTATCCGTATCAGCAAGCGATGGAACTGAGGGATTGACGCTATGTTGGATTCTCTGTTCAAGAAAATGTTTATCCTTTCAACGACAACGATGATGTTGACGTTATTCATTGTTATCTCTTTCTCAAAGATACATGCCGAACAGAAGCTAACGAAATTCGAGCTGGATCAGCTTATTGAGCTACAACTGTGCGTCGATTTATTGCGCAGCCAATTATGGGTGTTTAAACAGTTTGGTGACCAGCCAAGTTTGCATCAGGTCGAGATCGCACACGCTGAGTTGGACACTAAACTCACCGCTTATAAGAGTAGCAACATTCTCCTCGACAACATTCAACACATGAACCGAAGCCTTCATATTTTGCTACTGCAAGAAAAAGAGCTCTATTTTGATGGTTCTGGTAGACGCAAAGAAACGGATTCTGACGATATCAATGCACGTAACCTGCTGCATTCGCGCTACAACATGATTGTCCAAAACATGACAGAGGAGCTCGCTTACGTTCATCAGCTTGTCTTGAATCGTAATGTCACCAATCTACAGAGTGTTATGGCGACAGCTGCTGCGTGGCTGATCATCTGTTCCATTTTAGTGAGCGTCACCGCTTGGCTAATTTTGTTCCGTTTTAAATCGGGTGCAGAAGCAATGAAAGCAGCGATCATCGATCTTGCTAAGGGGAAATTGGACACCAAGGTTGAAGCGGTAAAAATGGACAGTGAGTTTCGTGTTATCGCCAGCTTTTTTAATCAAATGACCGTCTCGTTGTGTCGTTCGACGGTCACGCGTAAAGAGCTTGAAGAAGAAGTGCTCAGACAGACTCGACAGCTCAAACATAAGCAGGAGCAACTGCTGTTCTTATCCGAACATGACCCACTCACCAACTTAATGAACCGCCGCGCATTTGATAAACAGCTTGAGAATGCGATGATCAAAGCTAATCGCAGTGGCTGTAAATTGGCGTTGCTGTTTATTGATCTCGACGAGTTCAAACAAGTTAACGACACCTATGGTCATGATGCTGGTGATGTGGTGTTAGTCAACATTGCGCAGCGATTAGAAGAGAGTGTACGCGAGTCGGACTTTGTTGGTCGTTTAGGTGGGGATGAGTTTGTTATCTGCTTAGACTTGCTTCACGATCTGTCCATTGTCGATAAAAAAGTTCAGCAAATCATAGACGTCATCAGTCAGCCGATTGTATTTGACGGCCACACGCTCGTTATTGGAGCGAGTGTTGGTGTTAGCCATTATCCTGAACAGACCAAAGATAAAGATTCATTGCTCAGCTTAGCTGACGAAGCGATGTATAGCGCGAAAGGTCGCAGTGGGGGGGATGAGAAGGCCAATAAGCCGGCTGCCTCTTCAGAGTCAAATGTGGTCAATTTATCACAACGCTCCAAGTAACTTTAGCGTCTAGTGTACATTTTGTTTAACACAGTCCTTACAAGTGATTTCCTGTCAGATCTCGACATTTTTGTCATTAATCGACATCTTATGCGGGTTTGATTCACCGGTTTGTGAATCTGATTGCCCATCGAAATACGTCATCGTTATGTCTATTTCGATTTTGGTACTAATGGATAGGAAGTCTAAATGGATAAAGAACATAGTTTGCGCGAAAACTTACTTGCGCTTGTTTTGGGTAGTGCTCTGGTCTCACTGGGCGTTATCTTTTTCAATAAAGTCGGTCTGCTGACAGGCGGTACTGCGGGATTGGCAATCTTCCTGACTAAGGTGAGTGATTTCAGTTTCGGTCAAATCTTTTTTGCGCTCAATTTGCCGTTTTACATTTTATCCGTCACCCGAATGGGATGGCGATTTACGCTCAATACCTTCATTGCCGTTACCATTGTTTCATTCGCGGTTGACCACTTACACCATGTAATAGAGATTGCCCGCATTGACCCATTTTATGCGGCGCTTCTTGGCGGAGGGATGATCGGTATTGGGATGCTGGTGATATTCCGTCACAAGATGAGCTTAGGTGGATTCAATATTTTAGCGCTGTTTCTGCAAGAACGATTTGGTATTCGTGCGGGTAAAGTGCAAATGGCATTAGACTGTACGATTGTGATCATGTCTTTGTTTATTGTCGATATTTCGTTGATTGCTCTGTCGGTAATGGGCGCAGTCGCGACCAACTTGATTCTGGCAATGAACCACAAGCCGGGTCGTTATCAACCCCAAGCAACAACAGCATAGAAAAAGGCTTAGCTTCGGCTAAGCCTTTTTTATTTTCAGCCCTAAACCACCTACTTCAGTAGGTGGTTATCATCCGTTTCGGCTTTGCCTGTAAAACTACTCATGCTAAATGCGTCTTTGATTTTTCCAGAAGTCAAAGAGGACAAATAACATGAGTAGATACAATCAAGC
>NZ_JATABI010000085.1:0-5995 GCF_036533795.1 Vibrio sp. M250220
CATGTCGATCCATCTTACAAACTTGGAAAACGTTTTTTGCTAAGTCGATAGCGAGCACCGTAGAATGAGTCATGTGTTGGCTTCCTTGTAAAAGTGTCGTTACTTATTACGTTACTCCCGAGGGAGATAGGGAGTCCATACATCTTGGCAGTTTCGCTTCGCTCAAGTATAGCCAAGCCGCTCACACCTCAATGCGGCGTCATGTGAATAGGAAAAATAATGACATTACGAGTAGTTCCAGAGCTGTACTGTATCGATATAAATGTGAGCAAAGTTTTTTTCACAGATATTCTCGGTTTTTCCGTCAAATATGAAAGACCAGAAGAACAGTTTGTATATTTGACACTAGATGGTGTCGATTTAATGCTAGAAGGTCTATCGAGTAAAAGCCGAAAGTGGCTTACTGGTAAACCCGAGTTTCCACTGGGCTGTGGTGTGAACTTTCAGTGGGACGTTAACGATATTGAAAGCTTATATAGTGAAGTTTGCTCGAAATCTAATGACTCGATTTATCTAATGCTCGAATCTAAATCGTATGAATGTGGTACCAAGTCTGTTATACAAAAGCAGTTCATTGTGCAATCGCCAGATGGGTACTTGTTTAGGTTTTGTCAGGATGTTCTTTAACAGAATTTCCCATACAAGCATTTAAGAGTGACTCACAACCCTTGGCGATCTCAGTTTAGACTCGGCTTTAGTGTTTAAGGTGCAATGGTTTGAGTTAGGTGTTTAGCGTTGTTCACGCCTTAATTTGGCGTTATGTGTCCTTTGAAAATCCGATAATATAGTGATCTTTCTGCATATTTTAATTGGTCGTTTTGTCATTTGATTGGCGAGCAATTAGTCTGCTTTAGAAGAATTACACTTTCGTGAGGTTCATATGGCAGAGCTTGGTTACTGTTCTATTAATAACTTAAAGTTATCTAGTCGAAGTCGGGATTCCGTAAAACAAATTCAAAGTATTATAGAAAGTAGTCGGTTATTTACCCTATCTTTATCAGCGGTTCCCATTTTAGACATTTTTTTAGGCCGTAAGAATGCCGCTAATCAATTGATCGACATAGCTGCATATGATTGGGTAGAGTTTGGTAAACTGGCTCAAGCTAGCGGTGCTATTACGAAAAAACGGATTCGAGATATAGCTGAACCTATGACGTGGATGACACAAGGAGAAGAAGGTGAATTTTGGAGGTGCGTTAGTCGTGCTGCACTATAAATTATTTTTGGCATTATCGATTTTCTCTGTTTCTGGCTGTGCCGCATCATTCGAAGAAAGGTTCGAAGACTATGCAAATAAAATTGAGGAATGCAAAGTTATTGAACTAGAAAACTCAGAGAGTTTTCCAATGACTCCTTGGTTTGTCTCACTGAATGAGGAAGATCAGAAAAGAGTCGTGTTGTATCTATCTATAGACAATAGAGATAATTGCTCAAAAACTGAAAGAGAGGCTTTGAAAGACTCTGAAAGTCAGTTGTCTCAAGAGCAAAAATCACTATTTGATGCTATGGGAGTAACAGAGCTCCCAAATCATGCACAATACATTGATGGCCTTGATCTAAAGGAAATTCAAAAGATTCAGTCACTATATGGAATGCCGTTTGACTCAATTAAGTTAGGTGAGTCTCTAGGTCTTTTAAGGTAATCAGTGACCGGGAACATACAAAGCGTTTAAGACGGACTCACAACATCTTGGCGATCTCAGTTTAAACTTGGCTTTAGTGTTTAAGGTGCAGTGGTTTAAGTTGGGTGTTTAGCGTTGTTCACACGTTAATTTGGCGTAAGGAATAAGGAGTATTCATGAAGCGCATTACAATCGTTCTTTTGGCACTACTTGCAATAACAGGATGTACTTCCGCACTGTGGGAACCTCCTACCTTTACAGAAAAGGTGACTGGTTACTATGTTGTTCTGGACAAGGATTTACTGATTATTGGTGGTGATAGATATAGTTATATTTTCAATATTTCTAAAGACTTCAAAGATATTCTATCAGCAAGCCATGAATTCGATTTCCAGCCAAAGTACGATTACTTTAAAATTAATGACAATAATACGGTAACTGGGGTGCTGAAGTTGACCACGGATGTTGCTAGTGACTCATCAGAAGCAAAAGTCCTTTTGGGGCTAGGTTTTACAAAAGAATCAAACGGGCTTGCATATAAAACTCGACTGTCAGGCAAGTTGTATCAGATTGAAGGTGAGCTACAGGTTACTTCCTTTGATAAGGAACAACTTATTATAGTGGAGGAGCCTGAAGGTGGAATTTCAAAAGTAGGGAAAATTGTAGTTACCCCTGTTGCCGTCACAGCAGATGCCATTGCACTTGTTGCTGTATTGTCATTGCTGACAGTCGGTTATTATTCAGCGATCATCTTAGAATAATTTCTGACAAAGTGTTTAAAACGGACTCACAACGCTTGGCGCTTTCGGCTTTCTTCAGGTTTAGTGTTTATGTCACAATGGTTTAGGTAAGGTGGTCGGCATTGCTCGCCACTTAACGCGGCTACATGGATTCCCCCGGTTGTCAAACATCCGCTAAACTTCAAGTGATGGGTTTTGGACTGCCGCTCTACATTCGGTCTACTTTTCGATGATTCGCAACATCGTGACCCTGATGACTTTGCGCGACTGCGGTGCCTTATTCGTTAGATGACATTTTAATGTCCGCCGCATTAACAGGCTCTCCGCACGTGGTCTTAACCTATCTCCATCCATTGCGTCTGCTATGACCCGGTGGGTTTACTCTTGTTACTCTGCTTGAGTTAGTGGTTTCTTAAGCAGCGTAATTCTCATATTCCGTTTGGTTGTGTAACAGCGACCAGATAATTCGAGCATTCTTTGCTGCAAGAGCGACAATGGCTCGGTTCATCCCTCGTCGTTCCAACACGCCTCGACACCACTGGCTGAGCCTGTCTTGTTTATCCCCTAGATTAGCAATGACCGTTCTAGCTCCATGAACGAGCAAGGTGCGTAGGTACTTGTCTCCATGTTTGGTTATCCTACCTAACCTAGGTTTACCGCCAGTAGAATACTGCTTCGGAACTAGCCCCAGCCAGGCTGAAAAATCGCGGCTTTTATCAAACTGAGAGCCGTTACCTATAGAAGCTAGAATAGCTGTTGCTGTTTGGGGGCCAATTCCTCTGACCTTCATGATACGCTGAACATTTTCGCTAACCTTTGAAAAAGCCTCGAACACTTGCTCAGTATCCGCAATACGTTGGTTAAGTTGTTCAAGGTGATAGTACGCGTCAGCAATAACGGTTCGAGCTAACTGTGGAAGCTCGTTTTCGGCATCTTCCAGCATGAGAGGTACTTGCTTCATTAACGAAGAGCGGCCAACCGGAATGATAAGACCAAATTCAGACAGTAAGGCGCGGATACGGTTCATTAGAGCCGTTCGTTCACGTACCCAATGCTCACGCATTCGATGAACAGACAATATGGCTTGTTGTTCTGGAGATTTTACTGGAACGAATCGTGTAGATGGATGGTGGACAGCTTGGCAGATAGCCACGGCATCATTGAGGTCGTTTTTGCCTTTAGTTCTATGTGGAACAACATACTTAACCGCCATAATGCGAGCATCATGTCCTAATTTATTAAGCGTTCTTGCCCAATAATGTGCACCGCCACACGCTTCGAGTCCTATACGCATGGGTGGCATATTTGCTATTGTGGTCAGTAGCTTAGAGCGAGTAACCGATTTATGAAGAGTCACTTTACCTTGTGAGTCAACGACATGAATACTAAAGTGGTTTTTAGCTAAATCGATACCGCCAAAATAAGAATAATCAGACATGGTGCCTCCAGTGCTAATAAGTACCACGTAAGTGTGGCAGATCCTCGGGAGGGGGAATCCATGTCATTCGTTAGAACTTACAAGGAGTATGCATGCTAGGGAAACATCAAAAAGGTTATGAGGAATTCTATCACTCAACCCACGAAAATGAGCATCTTGATACTAAAACCGAGCTGTTAGTCGGTTTATCAGCGGCTATGGCTATGAACTGTTTACCGTGTACGCGTTACTATTTGCTAGAAGCAAAAAAGGCAGGTATTACAAAAGGTGAAATATCGGATGTAACAGCAAAAGTTATGGCTGTTTCAGCGGGGCAGAAAAAGCTGCAAATGCAAGAGGTTTTAACAAAATATAAGATCGACCTCGACAGCTTTGAGTAACGGCTTAGTATCAAGTTCTAACAAGGCATTTAAGAGGGATTCGCAACGCGTGGCATTTTTACTATGCGTTGGTTTTAGTGTTTAAGGTGGTATGCAGCGACTTTGGCATTGCGTTGCTCATCACCTTAATTTGGCGTTATGTACCTACTCGACGTAAAAGGATTGAAAGTATATGTTTAACTGGATAGCACAAGTGTACAGAAATCATAAGAATAAAGTTATATTCTGTACGGCTTTATTAGCCGGTATCGTTGGAGTATCACAGAATTTGACGATAGTAGGTGGCTTTTTCAATAAGTACAACTCTTACTCTGAACGAAATAAAACACCACCGATAAAAATCGACATGCCTATTACCGAAGTTGAAGCTCTACTTGGTCAACCTCAAGAAATTGACTTCATTTCCCGGTCTTACTATTCACATGGAATAGAAGTTAATCCTGATTATGAACATCAAGATAAAGTTGGTGGAATAACTGTTACAAGGTTGCCCTCTGGGGTTATGTTCAAAGGTAAGGTTGACGGAGTTAGCCTCAATTCGTCTGTAGATGATATTAAAAGTGCAAAAGGCAGCCCAACTTATTGGGGAGTCGATTCTGGTGGTAGGGCTGTAGCGATTTGGTATGCAAATGAGTTGTTAACGATTGTCCATTTTGAGCCAAATAAACAGGAAATAAGTGTAGCGACTTCGATAACACATACTAAAGCTGCTTCTATTGTAGCGTATCGTTCCATTCTGTTGTCGATTTTTCAGGAACTTAAAGCTGGTAGAGTTTCACAGTTTGCTGAAGAAATAGAAGCAAGAGCGAAGAGTACTACCTTTCCAGAAGGTATGCTTACTTTAGAGAGTTTCGCAAACAACTATTTACATCAAGAATATCAACTAGTAGCAATGAAACCATCATTAATGGGTGGAGCAGAGCTTTACGTTGGCTTTGGCGAAAAGCTACTTTATTTTTGGATTTACCCACTCGGATGGACACAACCTACGCTGCGGGCAATTGTTGATATGGAAACTTTTGCCAAGCAATTCGAAAGTTAAGTCCGGTACATAACAATAAATTTAAGCAGATTCGCAACGTTTGGCACTTTCGGTTTGAATCAGCTTTAGTGTTTACGGCTCAATGCTTTAGGTAGGTGGCAGCGTTGCTCACTACTTAATTTGGCGTTATACAGCCGTTCAAAGGACAAGGTATGCAAAAAAATTTTGACATCGGAAAAGTGGTTGAGATTAAGCTTGAAAATGGGCTGTATAGCTATGCGATGGTTATAAATGACCCGTTAGTCGTATTTTCAGAAAAGTTCTTTGAAGAACCACAATCTGATTTTAATGCGATGTTTGATGATTTAACTTTTTGCATATGGGTAATGAAATATGCTCTAGGGCGAAAGGGATGGAAGAAAGTAGGCAAAATAAATAGCCACCCTATGTTCAATCAGAAGCATCAATTTTATAAGTTCGACATGATATCAAAGAAGTTTTCTATTTATTCCGACTGTGAAGAAACTCCTGCAACGAGGGAGGAATGTCTTGAACTTGAGTGTGCGGCTGTGTGGAGCAAGGGTCATGCAGAAGATCGGCTCTTAGCAAAAAGTCAGGGAAAAGAATGTGTCTGGACAACCTCATTGTCTGCCGAAAAACGGGTATAACAAGCAATTTAAGAGGGATTCACAACGCTTATATGGACTCCCTATTGTTGTCAAAAAGTATTGTTAACGAAGGTTAGATGCTTGCTTATATACGGGCTCTAGTTGAGAAGCTATCTCGGGCCACTTTGATGTGTTCGCACCGTCATGACTTTATCTTGGCAGCGG
>NZ_JATABI010000086.1:0-5577 GCF_036533795.1 Vibrio sp. M250220
GGATTACGCGCTTTGAGATAGGGGACAATACGAGCGCTGCGCCTTCGGACAATGGCAGCGGGACTTACGCTGAAGGTAAGGTTTGGCTGTAAACTGATGGGATGTTGGGCCTAGAAGATGTTGATAGGACTTGTCCCTGAAAAGAGAAATACTTTAGCCTACACCCATAAAAAAGCAGCCATTTGGCTGCCTTTGAATGTCTTTCTGAGTATCACACTTATTCTTGGGGGGCTTGTTCAAGATCGCACTCTTCGTCGATCTCCTTCTGTTTGAGTTTCGCTTTTTCAATCATAGGAGTGATGGTCGAGCCTTGGACAAGGATAGAAAATACCACTACTGAATATGTCATGACCAACACGATCTCTTTTACATCTATCAGCTTATCCTGAATGACCCAGATACCCGATGGAATTGATAGCGCCATCGCTAATGCCAGCCCACCACGGAGGCCACCCCAAGTGAGTATCCTGACAGACCAAGGGTTGTACTTGCGGTAGCGTTTGAAGCCAATGTAAGAGAAGAATACGCTCAGGTAGCGAGCTGCGAGTACTAATGGGATGGAGAACGCCATTAGGATCCAGTCTTCTTTATGGAACTCAAATAGTAACATAGACATACCAATGAGTAGGAATAGCACGCCATTTAAGAATTCATCTACCAGCTCCCAGAAGTGGTCTAAGTGGTCTTCACTTTCTTTAGAGAAACCGATAAAGCGAGTCCAGTTCCCTATCATGATACCTGACACAACCATAGCTAGCGGTCCTGAAACGTGTATCACTTCAGCAAACGCATAACCGGCCGTTGGCATACCAATCGTGAGCAGCAGTTCCATAGAGTGATCATCTGTAGCACTAATTAAGTAGTGGAAAAGTAGTCCTAGAGCAAAGCCATAGGCAATACCACCGATGGCTTCTTGAATGAACAGTAATGTCACACTGCCCACCGTTGGCGTTTCTGTGCCGAATGCGATGGTAAAAATAGTAACGAAGATTACTAAGCCGAAGCCATCGTTAAACAGAGATTCACCTTCGATTTGGGTTGAAATACGTTTTGGTGCATCAAGTTTCTTTACGATCGCAAGAACAGCGATAGGGTCGGTTGGCGAGATCAGTGCGCCAAATAACAAGCAATAAATGAGATTGAATTGAATGCCGATCAGTTGACAGAATCCATACAGTACAAAGCCTATAAAGAATGTCGAAAACAGGGTCGCGCCGAGAGCAAGCACTGTGATTTCCCATCTTTGATCTTTTAAATTGGGAAGTTTGATTCCTAATCCGCCCGCAAATAACAGAAATCCAAGGATCCCTTTTAGAAGAAAGTCTTCAAAGTTAATGCTGGATACCGTGTTTGAAGCGATTTCAGTCAGGTGGAACCAATCATTCTGACCCGCAATTAAGATAAGTAGCGAAAGCATCATCGAACCAGCGGTAATCGCGATGGTGGTTTGCATCTTACCTATCTTGCTGTTTATAAAAGCAATCAACATCGCTGCTGCAGACAGGAAGCACAGTGTGTAGTAGACCGACATTAGAATCTCATTATGTAACAAATTGTGAATGAGGATTTTCTGCCTACTATGTTCAAATAGCAAACACTTTTTGTCATAAGTAAGTCATCAATTTGATCTTTTAGACGTCTAGACTCCTTTAATAACTGTGATAGGATGGAGGCATAAATAAAGGAATGAGGCAGTACCGTGGGAAGTAATGTAAGGCAACAGATTGAAGCTCAATTAAAGCAACGTATCTTATTGATTGATGGTGGTATGGGCACCATGATCCAAGATTACAAATTGGAAGAGCAAGATTACCGAGGCGAGCGCTTTGCAGATTGGCACTGTGATTTGAAGGGCAATAATGACCTGTTAGTGTTGTCACAGCCAACGTTAATCAGAGATATCCACGCAGCGTATCTTGAAGCAGGGGCGGATATTCTTGAAACCAACACTTTCAATGCGACAACTATCGCTATGGCTGACTACGATATGGAAAGCCTCAGCGAAGAGATTAACTTTGCCGCAGCAAAATTGGCAAGAGAAGTCGCTGATGAATGGAGTGCGAAGACGCCAGATAAACCTCGCTATGTTGCCGGTGTTCTTGGCCCTACTAACCGCACATGTTCTATCTCACCGGATGTAAATGACCCTGGTTATCGAAATGTTAGCTTTGACCAGTTAGTTGAAGCGTATTCTGAATCGACTCGCGCCCTGATCCGAGGTGGGTCTGATCTTATCCTTATTGAAACCATTTTTGACACTTTGAATGCCAAGGCTTGTGCCTTCGCGGTTGATAGTGTGTTTGAAGAACTGGGTTTTAGCCTACCTGTTATGATCTCAGGTACCATTACCGATGCGTCGGGTCGGACATTATCCGGTCAAACAACCGAAGCCTTCTATAACTCTCTACGTCACGTTCAACCAATCTCATTTGGACTTAACTGTGCCCTTGGCCCTGATGAGCTAAGACCATACGTTGAAGAGCTTTCACGTATCTCTGAGACGTTTGTTTCAGCACACCCTAATGCGGGTTTGCCGAATGCTTTTGGTGAGTACGACCTTTCTCCTTCGGACATGGCGGTTCATGTCAAAGAGTGGGCTGAAAGTGGCTTTCTTAATTTAATTGGCGGGTGTTGTGGTACTACGCCTGAGCATATTCGCCAAATGGCAAAGGTGGTCGCTGGAGTAAAACCAAGAGCACTTCCTCAATTGACGGTGGCTTGTCGCTTATCAGGTCTTGAACCGTTAACGATTGAGAAGGAAACTCTGTTTGTTAACGTCGGCGAACGAACAAACGTTACTGGCTCTGCTCGCTTCAAACGATTGATCAAAGAAGAACTCTATGACGAAGCGTTAGAGGTTGCCCGCCAGCAAGTAGAGAACGGCGCACAGATCATCGATATCAATATGGATGAAGGCATGTTGGATGCGGAGGCGAGTATGGTTCGTTTCCTAAATCTATGTGCATCTGAGCCAGAAATCTCGAAAGTCCCTATCATGGTCGATTCATCCAAATGGGAAGTCATTGAAGCGGGTCTAAAGTGTATTCAGGGCAAAGGCATTGTTAACTCCATATCTCTTAAAGAGGGTAAAGAGAAATTTGTCGAACAGGCTAAGTTGATTCGCCGTTACGGTGCGGCTGTTATTGTCATGGCATTTGATGAAATCGGTCAGGCAGAGACACGTGCACGTAAACTAGAGATATGTACGAATGCCTACAATATCTTAGTCAATGAAGTCGGTTTCCCACCGGAAGATATCATTTTCGACCCAAATATTTTCGCTGTTGCAACGGGCATTGAGGAACACAACAATTATGCGGTGGACTTTATTGAAGCGGTAGCAGACATCAAACGCGATCTCCCTTATGCGATGATATCTGGTGGCGTTTCGAACGTCTCCTTCTCTTTCCGAGGTAATAACTACGTTCGAGAAGCGATTCATGCTGTGTTTCTCTACCACTGTTTTAAAAACGGCATGGATATGGGTATCGTAAATGCAGGGCAACTGGAAATATACGACAACGTACCCGAGAAGCTGCGTGAAGCGGTTGAGGATGTGGTGCTCAACCGTCGCGATGACAGTACTGAGAGGTTACTGGATATTGCTGCGGAGTACGCAGACAAGGGGGTAGGTAAAGAAGAAGATGCGTCGGCACTTGAGTGGCGTACTTGGCCTGTTGAAAAACGTTTAGAGCACGCCTTAGTAAAAGGTATTACCGAGTTTATTGTTGAAGATACTGAGGAAGCGCGCGTGAATGCTGCCAAACCGTTAGAGGTGATTGAAGGCCCTCTCATGGATGGTATGAACGTCGTCGGTGACCTGTTTGGTGAAGGCAAAATGTTCCTACCTCAGGTGGTGAAGTCAGCACGTGTAATGAAGCAGGCAGTTGCCCACCTAGAGCCATTTATCAATGCGGGCAAACAGGCGGGATCTACTAACGGTAAGATTTTATTAGCAACGGTGAAAGGTGATGTTCACGATATTGGTAAGAATATCGTAGGTGTCGTTTTGCAATGTAATAACTATGAAATTATCGATCTCGGGGTGATGGTTCCGTGTGAACAGATCCTTAAAGTCGCCAAAGAAAAGAATGTCGATATCATTGGACTTTCCGGCTTAATTACCCCTTCACTCGACGAAATGGTTCATGTTGCCAAAGAGATGGAACGTCTTAATTTCGATTTGCCGCTTTTGATTGGTGGTGCAACCACATCTAAAGCTCATACCGCTGTTAAGATAGAGCAGAACTACAAACATCCCGTTGTTTATGTAAACAATGCGTCTCGAGCGGTTGGTGTGTGTACCTCGTTGCTTTCAAATGAACTGCGCCCTGATTTTGTTGAAAAGCTTGATGCAGATTATGTACGTGTACGTGATCAACATAACCGCAAAAAGCCACGTACTAAGCCTGTTACTCTTGAACAAGCACGAGCGAACAAGGTTGCCATTGACTGGGAGAGTTACACACCGCCAGTTCCTGCTAAGCCGGGTGTGCATGTATTTGACGATTTTGACATCGGTACCTTGCGTAAGTACATCGATTGGACGCCATTCTTTATGACATGGTCTTTGGTGGGTAAGTATCCCACTATTTTCCAACATGAAGAGGTAGGTGAAGAAGCAAAACGTCTCTTTGAGGACGCGAATGAACTACTCGATCGTGTTGAACAAGAAGGTTTGATGCAGGCGCGAGGAATGTGTGCACTTTTCCCTGCTGCAAGTATTGGCGATGATATCGAGGTCTATACTGATGAATCTCGTACTGAAGTAGCTAAAGTTCTGCATAACTTACGTCAGCAAACCGAGAAACCTAAAGGCTTTAACTACTGTTTGTCTGATTACATAGCACCTAAGGAGTCGGGCAAAAAAGATTGGATTGGTGCCTTTGCTGTAACAGGTGGTATCAATGAACGGGAGCTGGCTGATCAGTACAAAGCGCAGGGTGATGACTACAATGCGATCATGATTCAAGCGGTTGCTGACCGATTGGCTGAAGCCTTCGCTGAGTATCTGCATGAGCGGGTACGTAAAGAGATCTGGGGTTATGCCGAAGATGAAAACTTATCCAATGAAGAGCTCATTAGAGAGAAGTATCAAGGTATTCGTCCTGCGCCTGGATATCCGGCTTGTCCTGAACATACCGAGAAAGGCCCATTGTGGGAGTTGATGAAAGTCGAAGAGACGATAGGGATGACCTTAACGTCCAGTTACGCGATGTTCCCTGGGGCGTCTGTTTCGGGCTGGTACTTCTCTCATCCAGATTCTCGCTACTTTGCGATCGCACAGATCCAACAAGATCAAGTTGAAAGTTACGCGCAGCGCAAGGGATGGGATATGCTTGAAGCAGAGAAATGGCTGGGCCCTAACATTAACGGCTAGAGCCTTTCCTGATAGAAAAAGCGCAGCTCAATGAGCTGCGCTTTTTAATTTTCTAACCTTAAACCACCTTCTTTAGAAGGTGGTGATCGTTCCTTTGGGCTATGCCCGAAGAACGCTCATGTTCAAGATGTCCTCGTTTGTAACCAGCAAATGAAGGAAATAAAGAACATGAGCAGATATGAATCCGCCTCACTATA
>NZ_JATABI010000087.1:0-4529 GCF_036533795.1 Vibrio sp. M250220
ACTGGAGTGCGAGGCAATTCAGGCAGGGAAAAGCGAGTATAAATAGAAAGCTCCCACCAATTTTACAGCGGCTATCCTTTTCTCAGTCAGAATGGTTAAAGGTCGTTACTCAGCTAGAATCTAAGCGTGTGTTTTACATAGCGTCACGCCACACTCTGAACCACTTCAAGCCTAATTTGAATAGACAAAGGGTGCACGCCTTTCAAATTGAGTGAACCTGAATCAACTCAGCATTTAAAATGCCTACCGCGCGATTGCTTTGCTACGCCGCATCAATTATTCACTTCGCATTTTTCGTCCTAATAGCCAATAAAACCATCAGTAAGTTCATGAGTGATGGTTATGTAGGCTGAAAATATGGATAGGACAACGACTTGCTGGTCAATATTCTTTATGGTGCCTGTCCTTGTTATGTGCTATATATGTGCTATATGTGCTATATGTGCTGTATGTGCTATGTACTGCAGAGTGTGCTGCAGAGTTTAACAATATATTCCCGTGGCTGATACCGTTGGAATTTGCTGTTTCTGGTGGCGAGAGAGGATTCTGTGGGTGTGGTGGATGGTAAGCAAGTAATTTTTTCACATTACATCAAGTAGATAGTATCATTACTTCATCAAAGCATAAGTGGTACATCCTCGATGAATACGTCTAAAGAACTAAACCAATTAAGTAAGTTTCTAAGCTATGTGTTACGTCATAAACCAGAAGCAATTGGTCTCTCACTTGATCCTAATGGCTGGGCTGATATTGACGATCTTATAGCTAAGGCTAATTCATCTGGGGAAGTTAACTCTCTTGATAAACAAATCATCAATGAAATTGTTACTACCAGCGATAAAAAGCGATTTGCAATATCCGAGAACGGTCAATGTATTCGTGCCAATCAAGGACATTCTGTAAATGTAGATGTAGAACTTAAAAAAGCAATACCGCCAAGATATCTTTACCACGGAACAGCCACACGATTTTTAGATAGCATTCTCAATGAAGGCCTAAAATCCAAGCAACGTCTTCATGTTCATCTTTCTAGTGACATTGAAACTGCTACTGCGGTAGGGAAAAGGTACGGTCATCCTATTATCTTGAAAATAAAGGCCCTAGAGATGTACCAACAGGGCCATGAGTTTTACATTTCTAAAAATGATGTGTGGTTAACAGAAAAGGTATCGTCAGAATTTATCATCTCTTAATACCAGAGTCCTCTAATGCATCATCTAGCCATGACTCAAAATCTGGAAGCTCATATGAGCGCTGTTTATTGCCTAGATCAATAACAATAACATTTGGGTTACCTTTTGTATCATCTCCATCAAAAAAGGCAGCATCATCATTTAATTGAGCGAAAGGAATTAAGTTTCGCTCACCTATGTTTAGCCAATCTTTATAAGTGAACCTCAGTTCCCAAGCTAATTTGCCACTTTCTGCATTAGCGTCCTCAAACCACCAAACAAACTCACTAGGTAAGTCATTTTGTTCTGATAACCTAATATATTTCTCTGGATAGCTGAACTTTTCAGGTAAAAGTCTTGCTGGGTAACGATTAAATTTTTTCTGCATCAATATCATCTCGTTATATCTGGATCGTAGATCGAACCATTTGGGAATGTTTCTGACCACGTTTTGTCTACATTAGGCATTTGTGCTTGCTTCTTCACTCTGAACTCAATAGCTTCTCCCCATGTTTTAGGAAGTTCACCATCTAGTTTGAATCGCCTAGCTTGCTCTGGTGATATGGCCTCATCATAATTTCTAATTTTTGCTTTCACGCTTATACCTGCTTCGCGTGCAGCGAGTATTCTCGTATTATCTGCACTTGTTGGCGCGCCATCGGGCATTTTTACAACATCTATTGGCTCACCTTGCCATCCATCCCGTCTCATTGATTGGACAAGTTCGTCGTAGTTAAGTGCTGCGCCTTTCTTTTGATAGGCGACTGTTGCTTGAGAGAATGATATTTCCGTTGGATTTAACTCAGCAATAGTAACTTCTGGAGGTGCGTTAGCTAAATCACCAACTGACTTATCCGTTCCTCCTGTCCCTGGAGCTTTTGTGGTACTCTCAACTACAGCACCAGCACTCGAGTCAGCATTTTTGGTAACAGTAATTTTACTGACGTCACTGCTAATATCATCCCCGATCTTAGACAACTGATTCAGATCTTTTACGGTATCAGCTTTATCCGCATCTTTTACTGCACCAACTACCTTGATGGCTATTTTATTACCTGGAATAGCTTCTGTTGCAAAGCCAACTCCCAAGTCAGTGGCCAACTCCTTCGCCTCATCGGTCCTACCTTCGGACAAGGCTTCTTCTAGCTTATATGCTTCGTATGCTGTTATACCTTTATCTATTAACTCTAATGCAATACCTCCAACTACTATAAGAGGTATTGCATTATCACCGTTATTTTTATCGAGCTGGTCATATACTGTGTTGTTATTAGTTACTGTCTTACCTGAATTTCCAACATGGTTATTCGTACTCGCCATGCTTCCATAACCATTAACACCTAACGCTGTATCCGTGTAGTCAACAAAGTCTGAGCCAATGTTCTCTGCATAGGTCTCTCTATCCTGTTTAGAGTACTTGTTCACATCTCCAGATTGGTCATCAATAGCATGACTCATTTCATGACCAGCTACATTTACTAAACCTTCTGTATCATAGATATTGTGGTCATTGATGTACGAATCACCTGTCTCCTCAGAATAGAAGCCCTGGCGAACATCATCATCCTTCGCGATGATTTTGTTTCCATAACCCTCTGCGTCATACCCCAGTGACTTAATCGCTGCATGAGTGAGCTGATCCAACATCTGCTCTTTAGTTTCTGCTGTAAGGTCAGGATCTTGTAGTTTTGCCGCTAAGCTTGGATCATCTGCAATGCTCTGCTTGACAGCGTTGTAAATGTTAAGCTGTTTACCTGTTTCATCGAAAAAGTCAGTAATCCCAACACGCTCAGTGGTGATAGCTCGTTCAAAACTTTCACGAAACATATCAGTGATCAGAATATCTTCAGCTATCTGATTTCTGCCCTCTTCGGTCAGCAGTCGATGATCAACCGTAACATCCACGTTGCCTTGAATACGGTCAACCTTGAACAGGTCTTTTTCTGTTTGTTCGGTGTCGCGATTTAGGGCTGTGAGGTCATTGGAAGCCTCAGAATCAGAAATGGTCAGCGTGCCTTGGCCGATGGTTGCCAGCGTCTTACCCTTGTCGTAACTTGAGGTATTGGTGTACTGGTATGAGCTCGAATTGAACTTGCTGTCGTCTTTGCTGGTGTTGTTCGGAGTAGACTGAGCGGGTTCCGAACCTGACTCAGTCGGTTGTTTAATGCCATAACCTGCATTGACTGCCAAACTTTGATTCTGGCTATAATGGGTGTTAGACAGGTCAGCGTAGGTTAACGAATCGGTGGTGAGGTTGAGCTTACCGATGTCGTTACCTTGCTCGTCAATGGTGGCGATAAGTGCGCCTGTCACATCAGTGTTACCGCCGACGGTGATGTTGGCGTCGCCCCCCGAGGTCAGGCTGGTGAGGACGGTTTGCTTACTGCTCGTGCGGCCGTTTGACGCGTTAATGCCTCCGTTTGTCCCGGTCAGCTCGCCAGCGCCATCCATGCTGGTTAAGACCCCTTGGGGTAAGCTGCCTGTACCATCTGATGTCTGGCCTCCCGTTAAAGAGACACCGCCACTGATACCCGCGCCTTGACTGTTTGAGGTGTAACGGTCTTGGACAGAGGCGATATTTAAGTCACCGCCGATATTGGCCTCAAGCGAGCTCTCAGCGGTGACCGTTGCCCCTTTAATATTGGTGTCTTGGTTAGACGTCAACGAGATGGTATCGCCACTCAATAGGGTATTGTTGTGGGTGGTTGACGCCGAAGTGCTTTGATTACGGTTATAACTCGCATTGACGTTGATACCAGTGGATGCACCAAAGACGGTCATCTGCGCGCTGATTTGACCTGATTCCATTTCAGACTTGATGTTCAACGTGTCTTTCGATGCGGTCAGATTAATTTCGTTAGCAGCAAGGGATAGACCATCATTGGCGGCAATCTGCGAACCTTGAATGTTGAGTTGGTCACCCTCGTTATTGCCAGCAGTGATAACAATGTTCTGACCACTGAGAGTGGAGCCCGTTGATGTGGTTTGCTGAGAACTTGAACTGTTTTTACTGGCTTCGATATCGAGCTGTAGGCCAGCATTAAAGCCAAAGCAGTATGTGCACGAGCTAACACTGGTGGCAAGAGCCGCGGTCTGCTGGGTAAGACCGGTGGTTTTGGACACCACATCTTCCGTGGCGAGGGCCACGCCAGCAATATACCAGGCTTCATCACTCTCGACTTGAGCAATAAGGTCGCGCAGCTCTTCGATGTCTGCAAAGGTGACCCCCGGCTTCTTATCTGCGTACTCCTGCTCTAGTGTAGCGAGTGTCGACTCTAGAGAATCCAAACCTTTCTTATACTGTTTATAGTCTTGCTCAGCTTGTTTAAGTTTCTTCGTTGATTTTTGGAGCGCTTG
>NZ_JATABI010000088.1:0-4192 GCF_036533795.1 Vibrio sp. M250220
CTGGCAAGCCTCAAAACATCAACAACTGGGCTATATAGCGTCAGGTAAAAAACAAGGTGATTTAACCGTAGAGCCTGCGCCAAAAGAATTTGGCACTCGTCTTATTGAAGTGAGAATCGACTAATGAATAATGATCAAAGTATAGAGTCTCTAAAGGAACAACTTTATAACGTTGAGATAGCGTACTCTTGGGAGTGTAAAGGTGCTGGTTTAAAACACGAGAATCTAGTGAATTGGTTGATATCGATATTTGCGGGTTATTCAATGCTGGCTTTTCTTTGGTTTGTTAGTGATGAGCTGACTCTTGACACTATCGAGTTTTGGGGGATTTTTGCTATTTCAACGGTGTTTATGCTTATCTCAAGGTATCTGTATTTTCCTGATAAACATCGCTGTTATCACTTAACCGCACTGGGTATTCATTACACGGAGCAAGATATGATCCCAGAGGTGGCGTATAAAATCGTGCGCGGCTTTGCTTGGGTGGGAATTGTGGTGTGTGTTATTGCGGTTTTTTTACTTGGCCCCTTGGTGCTTGTCGGTGCTGGGGCGTTTGCGTTGATGTCATTTGGGATGACCAATTTTCAGCCAACAGTTAATAAGTCTTATGTACTGGTTGATGAACGTAGTGTGGTGTTTAATCTTACTAATGACTCAGTGCTGTCATTTGGAAGCCCTAAGCGAGAAACACTTGACTATATAGGGACTGTTTTTACTTCGACGCTTGATCAAAAAACAACGTTACTTTCTCATCTACAGTCGACTTTCCCTGAAATTGAAATAGTCGAAATCAAAAAGCTGAATGATAAGTATAAGCACCCGATTTATCAGCAAGATGAAGAGAGTGCAACAGAGTAACGTTCTCGCTTTCTCACAGAGTGATTAAATTTGCGTGGCAGCACGGACGATACCATCACGGTACTGTGATCATTTGGCCCTTATCCTCACTCAGTCAGAGTTAGAGGAATCAATAAACAACCCTGCATATATCTACTATTGGCAGCGACGTGAAACGGATGCTTATGACCACACTTTGTCTGAAACTTTAGGCAATGGTCTGGTTAACACTTATAACTACGATGCTAATACTGCGCGCCCTAGCTTCATAACCACACATAAGGCTAATGTTCTATTTGATCCTCATTTATCTGGTAGCAAGGCAAAAGGGCGTAATTTGCGTTCGATTCAATACCGCTACGATAGCCACAACAACGTGACTTATCGTTATGATGATCAGCTTGGAATTACAGATACATGGCAATATGATGCTTTGGATCGTGTGAGCAGTAACAGTGTGTCACTATCGAACCCCGTCGAATATGGAGTGGGCAGTCCAGACTTTGCTGGTACATTTAATTATCAATACGATAACTTGGGTAACTTGATATTTAAGACCGGTATTGGTGACTATGTTTATAGCGCTCAACAAGCTGGGCCGCATGCGGTAACCAAAGCCAATGGTTTAAATTACCAGTATGATGCTAACGGTAATATGCTACGTGCACGAGCGGATAACAGTACCGAGAATGAGCGTGAACTCGAATGGACTGAATTTAACAAGCTGAGCAAAATCACCCGTAACGGCAAGACCGTCGAATTCTATTATGATGCTAACCATAACCGTTATCTGAAAAAGAACAGTGATGGAATCGAAACCTTCTATTTTGGAAAAACCTATGAGCGTGTAACCGACACCAATACAGGCATCGTGCAGCATAAACACTTTATTTATGCCGACGGTAAGCTCATTGCTCTGAATACACAGACAAAAGAGGCAGACAATAGCCTTAAAGATAAACAAGTACGTTATCTGCATTACGACGCGCTGAATTCAGTAGACATGATCACCGATGGTTATGGTTTAGTCGTAGAGCGTCGTAGTTATGATACTTGGGGTAAAAAGCGTAATGTCCTCTGGCGTGAAGATGGTCCATTAGATGTGGTACAAGCCGCAATCACAAACCGAGGATATACAGGGCATGAAGAAATAGTCGAGGTTGACTTAGTGCATATGAATGGTCGTGTCTACGATCAGGAGCTAGGTCGATTTATTAGCCCCGATCCCATCATTCAAGCGCCGTATGTCACAAATAGCTTTAACCGTTATGCTTATGTGATGAATAACCCGCTCAAGTATACGGATCCGACGGGTTTTCGTGCGATCGAGGGAGCGGGAATCTCTGAACCTGGTATAAGAGATGGAATAGGTAGGTACGATCCGCCGAGAGATAACGGTAGGTATAATTCCAATAGCAACAGAAATCCAGGTCGTGACAGAGATCCTGAACGTAACCCAGGTACTGGTGGTACGAACAAACCTAAGGAAGTAGGAGAGCCCAAAGTTGAGCCTACAGTAAAGCCGAAAGTAAAGCCGAAAGTTGGGCCTACAATAGAGCCGCCATCCCAAAAATATAAGTGGGGTAATGAAGACTTAGCTGGAGAGATGGATCAAGAGGTTAGAAATGAGGCTTTACGTGATACAATGGACTCGCTAATCGGAGTTGAAGACTTTGTTGATGCGGCGGAAACGGTTCTAGATGCGAATGCGACTATTGCTGATAAGGTGGTTGCAGTAGGTGGTGCTTTTGCTAAGAGAACGCCTCTTGGCAAAGGGGTTAGTAAGGCTGTTACAAACAGTGCAGACAAATGGAGTAGAACCCCGAAAAGCATCCAAGATCAAATGACATTGAAAGCAGCTCAGGAAGGTCAAGGTAATGTCATTATCAAAAGCTTGAATGATCCTAAGTTCAAGGGAATGGAGAAGATGGAGCTGAAGGTTAAGTCTGCGAACGGTAATGATTCAGTTGTTCACTATGTGCGTGATCCAAACACCGGCAACTTAATGGACTTCAAATTTAAAAAGCACAATACTGATGGCTTGAATAATATTGAAAGAGTTTCTGATCCCAGGAAAGGTACTTACTAATTTTAAGAAGTGATTATGAAAGTTGTATGTAAAGTGAATAACTTGAACTCGTTCTCTGATGAAAATGTGTTGAAGCGTTTAAATAAGTATATCTCTATGCCCGAAGGAGAAGTAGATCTTGATATAGGCAAGGAATATACGGTTTATGGCGTGGTATTTTGGGATAACAGCCCTTGGTACTATATCTGCGTTGAAGAGTATGATGAATATCCTAAACCTTTTGCTGCTGAGTTTTTCAATGTATCAGATGATCGTTTATCGTCGTATTGGAAACTATCAGCGGTAGCACAGGAAGATAGAGAGGTTTTATCATCACTTGTATTTGAAGAGTGGGCTAAAGATTCCTTCTTTTATGAGCGTCTTATAGAAGATGATTCAGAAGCTTCTGCACTGTTCAACAATTATCGTCAGTTGATGGATCAAGAATAAAATGTTATCCAACTTTGCAATAAAGTGTTGCCCTTGCTGCACCGCCTCATGCTGTCCATTGCAGTCTCACACTCTGGGTTGATTAGTGCATCATGAGGGCGATGTATCTATTCCTTGCCATACTGGTTAATCTCATCTTGCCAATGTGTCGGTGCAATACTACCTAACGGTTGGTTTAATAACTTTTCATTCAACGTTTTTAAAGCCACATCACATCCTATCAATTGATGCAGGTTAAGATATGGAAAATCGACTATTTCTATGGCTAGGGAGTATTGTCCGTAAATGGTTTGTCAGACACTTCTCCTTTACCATCATATAAGACGGTAACGACAGCGACGCTTTTAGGGTGTCTATTAGGGGAAGGGACTATCCATCCATTAGGATCTGCACCTTCGTTAACCGTGCAGTCATCATTTGCAGATTTCACACACAAGATAGAATACAGAAGCATAACTTTGTCATCATTAACAAGAAGCTTCATGACTGGGTTTGCATGATGGTTCTTGTAGTAATGGTTCATTGTTTCTATTTTTTGCTTGGCAAGCTCACTGTC
This sequence comes from Vibrio sp. M250220, assembly GCF_036533795.1. Taxonomy (NCBI): domain Bacteria; kingdom Pseudomonadati; phylum Pseudomonadota; class Gammaproteobacteria; order Vibrionales; family Vibrionaceae; genus Vibrio; species Vibrio sp. M250220. The sequence goes on from NZ_JATABI010000088.1 coordinate 3,912, forward strand.
TATCACATCATCGATGCGAAACCACTTAGTATCATAATTCTCATCGAAATTACCCCATTCGGGCTTCCAACGCTGTTGCCATTTTTCACGAGATGAGCCGCCACCAACCCCATTTTCCCATTCGCCTTTTATAGCGCTAGGAATACCAATGCCAATGCTGGCACTTTTACAACAGCCCTGAACGCTGCCATACGCAAAGTTTGCTCCTCCACCATAAATATCACTGACCCACATATCACGAATAAAATGTGGGCCACCTAAAGACCCTGCATTGCCAATGC
>NZ_JATABI010000089.1:0-4183 GCF_036533795.1 Vibrio sp. M250220
TGTAGTCATGATTTACCCTCCTTGTTCTGTTGGATAAGAGTGAGTGAAGAAACATCACAAGAAAACAGGTAAAGTGAGAAAATTGCAGCGATGGGGGTAATGTATGTAATTGACTTGTCTGTTACTTTTTTATGGTGCCTGTCCTTATTAGTTTATTAGTTATGCTGAAGCAGACAGAGATGGAAGCAGGAAAAACGAGTGAGCAAGTGGACAAAGCTATTGATGCAATACATGACCGAAATATAAATGAGTTGAATATTTACACTAGGGAAGAATTAGAAGTTGAAAAGAAACTATCCAGTGATTAGTAAAGAGGACTTAATACCTTTGCTGGGGGAAAAAACAGGATCTTCTTTAATCTATAAGTTTGTAGCAGATTTGGTATGGCCCGTAATAGAAGAGGAAGTGATTCCTGGAGAAAAGTACTTGATATGCGACAAAGGAGGCTTTTCATTACTTTTTGAAGCTGATGAGTTAACTGCTGTACATTTATATTGTTCAGATAACGAAGATGGATACAGTAGCTATAACGGATGGGTAGGTGATGGTGTTATTGGATACGAAGTTAGTATAGAGGATATGATTAAGCTTCAAGGAACTCCTTCAAAAAGAGGAGGTGGGGAGCAAGGGTTTATGGGAATGCTCTCTTCACCTTGGTTAAGATATGATAAACCTGAATTTGTTATCCACTATACTTTTTCTGCGGATAGCTCGCATATTGTAAATGTAACATTAATGAGTATAAACAGCGCTCCTTAGGAAACGCTCTTAGCAACGAATATAATATTGATATGTCCAGTAGCGCGTGTAAAGCTGAAATTGCTTTAGCTCAAGAATCATATGGCTCGCAGGGTAACCGCATGAGTAGATAATTTGTAAACGAAAACCACTCTCTTTGTTAACTTGCTAAGAGTTGAGCAGCGTAAGTCGAGATTTATGCGGTCAAGAAACAAACAGGGATAAAAGAAAAGCACCTTCACACAACCATTTCACGGTTAATGATTTGTGAAATTTAACATTAATTCAACTCATGCGCTCGCCCTGATATGACTCGTTTGATGAAGGAATATTACCATTTGAAGATAGTGCTTATGGTAAAGAACGAGAGAGTATTGATGTAGTGCTAAAAGACCCTGATGGTATTAAGAGACAGGAAGATCAGGATTTCGTTGATAATTTACCTGCGAATGCTACCACTGCCATTGCAGGAGCATGTACAGTGTTAATGGCTGGAACTTGTGCAGGGGTTGCAGGAATTGGAGAAATTGCACTCGAAGGACTAGATTGGTTTACTTCAGGAAACAATGAAGCGCTTGTAAAACCTGCTACCGGGGCGATCGGTATTGGTATTTCAGAAAGTATTGAGAATATGAAGTTACCACCTAAATCTGAATTGATTTTACAAAGTGGAAATTATATATATGGTGTAATGTCAGCTAGCTTAGCTGACGAAGTAATTGAAGATGATTAATTATGAGTTCCAATAGAAGTTATTTTGGTTTTTACCAATGGTCTGGGTCATATTCAGTGTGTGTTTTTTTTCTTGTGTCTTTTATACTAAAATTAGAGTTTTGGTTTATCCCGGTTCCATTGTTTTTTTTGTTTTTTTATTTTAGAGGTGAAGAAATAAAACTGATTTTATCTAAAGACAATACGGCTAGAAAAATAATCATAGTTGTTACTTTTTTTGTTGCTTCTTCGACTATTTTTTCAGACTTTCTCGGAGTTATAGCCATGTTCTTTTCAGGTGTTTATATGGGTATAAAGTTTGTTAGTTTACATAAAAATTTGATTGGAGACATGTAGCAGGGCGACCGCATGAGTGTTTAATTTTTACCCACCGCGTTTAGGACGTCACTCAAGACCGCCTCTAGCATCGCTGTTTTCATCATACGACGCTTATGTTTTCCAACGATACTGAGTATAGTCGGCTCTGTGCCCAACATATTCAACCCTATATGGCGCAGGCAAGCTCGGTTTTCGACTCCGTGGTCTTTATAGATTTGGCAGGCATCCTCAGCCATCGTCACACCTAAGACCCAGTGCATTGACTCGATACTCCAGAGCTCCCTTACTGCGCTTGCCGCTTACTCCACACTCAATTGCTTTGGGCGGATGGAGTATCGATACTCTAGCTCTGCTACTTTGCCTTTATGGTAACGGAAGTTTTCCACCATACATAATGACCGATTTTAATGTAAGCGCGTCATAAACCCCGCATTCTAATCACCTAGCGCGAATAATAAGATCCAGTCTCCAGCCATAAGGAGATTTGAAATGGGAAAACGACGCACCAACCAAGAATGGCAAATGCTTATCGAGCAAGCTGAATCGAGTTCATTGTCAACGCTCGCATTTTGTAAGCTCAATGAACTCAATCCCTCAACGTTTTATGCTAAGCGCCAGAAACTCAATAAAACTGACGTATCTCTAGGCTTTATCCGAGCTGAAGTCGTCGAAAAGACGACCAAGTATCAAGCTCAGTTAGCGACAGCTAACATGATACTACTCGTCAATGATGTTGAGTTGAGCATTCCTCAAGGCACGCCAGCAGCCTATCTCGCTGAGCTTATCGGTGCGCTGTCATGAAACGCATGCTCAGTGCTCCCGAAATCTATCTCTATCGTAAAAGCGTCGATTTTAGAAAGTCTATCAACGGCCTGGCTGCGATTATCGAAAGTGACACCGACTTACCTGTAGGGAGTGGCGCACTGTTCCTGTTCACCAACAAACAGCGCGACAAAATCAAAGTGTTGTACTGGGATAAAACAGGCTTTGCTCTCTGGTATAAACGCCTCGAAAAAGCCAAGTACAAATGGCCTACAAAAGAGCAAAACGAAGTGTTTATCCTGACTCAATTCGAGCTTGAGAGACTGCTTTCAGGTTTCACGATTATCGGCCATAAACCCATTGAAATAAACGATTTTACAATGACTTAATCGATATTAAAGCCTTATCCACCAAGCATTCATGGCATGATTTAGGTATAATCAACGCCATGAAAAAGACGCCAAATATCAACCCAGAAAGTCAAGATGTTGCCGAGCTACAAGCGATGGTGAAAGCGCTGATGGCGTCAGAAATCCAATTGAAACAAGAACGCCAGTCGCTGCTTGAACAACTCAAACTTGCCTTCGACCGTCAGTTCGCTAAACGCTCGGAGGCGTTAAAGCCTTACAATGAATCCCAAGGTGACCTCTTCAACGAAGCGGAGTGTGAAGCTGCTAAAGAAGAAGCGGTTGACGTTGTCACAACGACCATCACAACGAAGAAACGCGGTAAACGCAGACCACTGCCAAAGAGCTTGCCTCGTGAAGTTATCGAACTTGATTTAGACGACGATGAAAAGCAGTGCACTTGCTGCCAACATAACCTGCATAAAATCGGTGAAGACCGTAGCGAGAAACTTGAGTTCACGCCAGCGGTACTCAAAGTGTTGGAATATGTTCGTCCTAAATATGCTTGCCGCCAATGCGAGCAAACAGAAGACAAAAACCACATCGCTCAAAAGCCAGCTCCGCAGAGCATTATCCCTAAAAGCTTCGCGACAGAAAGCTTACTGGCCAATATCATACTCGGTAAATATCAATACGCGATGCCACTGTATCGTCAAGAATCGCTGTTTACCCAGTCGGGTATCGAACTATCACGAACCACCATGGCAAGGTGGATTATCCAAGTCAGTAAGAAGTTTGCCCCGCTTTACGCGGCCTTAAAAACGCACCTACTCGAGCAAATAGTGGTTCAGGCGGATGAAACGCCGCTCAATGTGCTCAAGGAAGACAAGCAATGCTACATGTGGCTCTACTGCTCGGGCGCGGACTCGCCAGATGCCGCACTCCCTAATGTGAAAAACATCGTCTTGTATGACTATCAAAACAGTCGCGCGAGGGCGTGCCCTGTTGCCTTCTTGGGCAACTATGATGGCTATCTGCAAACCGATGGTTATGGTGCTTATGATGGGCTTCATCTCGTCACCAATGTCGGTTGCTTCGCGCATGCTCGGCGCAAGTTCATGGACGCGAAAAAGCTTCAAGGCAAAGGCAAGTCAGGTAAAGCGGATAAAGCGCTGGCCAAAATCCAGAAGCTTTATGGGATAGAATCACGCTTAAAAGGTGAGTCTGCTGAAAAACGAAGAGCAGAGCGTCAAACAGACGCCAAACCGATACTCGATGAGCTTTAC
>NZ_JATABI010000090.1:0-4174 GCF_036533795.1 Vibrio sp. M250220
TTGATTGTATCTACTCATGTTATTTGTCCTCTTTGACTTCTGGAAAAATCAAAGACGCATTTAGCATGAGTAGTTTTACAGGCAAAGCCGAAACGGATGATAACCACCTACTGAAGTAGGTGGTTTAGGGCTGAAAATAAAAAAGGCGACCCTAAGGTCGCCTTTGCGTTTCTAAACCACCGCCTTCATGACGGTGGTGACGACTTTTCCTATCACCGCGAACTCGTTGAGTTTGTCCTCGTTCACGATAAATGAATCATATTCTTCTTTGTTGTCTGAGATAACTTCATAGCCTTCTGCCATAATGTTGTACTTCAGACGTTTAACGTAGACATGTTTACCGATACGAACGACGTACACGCCGTGCTTAACTGGGTGTTCTAATCTTCGAATATCGACAAGAACCTCATCGCCATCACTTAAGGTATCGTCCATTGAGTCGCCGTGACAGATAATGATTCTGGCGGTTTCTTCTGTTAATCCGAAACGCTTTAGCCATTCACATGGGAGGAACTCAGTGCGAAGTTGAAACTCAACATCGTTCAATGTACTGAAACCGCAAGCTGCATAGACGTTATAGACGGGAACAGCACACATATTTTCAATTTGAGAGACGGCATTCACGGTTTTTACGTTTGCGATTTCCGTCACATTATCAGGAATAACGTCATCACCATACTTTGCGCGTAGTTCAGCAATCACTTCTTCATCAAAATTTGAGATGTGATATTCAAGCCCAGCGCCTCTTCCGCTAGCTCTGCGGGATATCCAATCAGCTTTTTTAGCTTTTTGACTGAAACCTTGAGGGGTCGTTGGAAACCCAGCTATTCCCTGTAAATCCGAAGTTTTAAACCATTCGCGCACGAAAAACCCTTAAAACAGACATTGACCAATCTTATTATTCCGATCTATCATTCCAACAAAATCCGAGAAAACTCTAGATAATTCGAGAAAATCCACATAAACAGCAATTCTTAATGTGGTTTTAGACCGATTAACACCGATTCACCAATGTATCACATGCTCGTCTCGGCGTGTAGTGATGTAGGGCACTGATTATGAATACAAAATATGCACTCCATGCTCGTTTTGGCACACCGATTGTAGCGTTGGGCGATATTTGCGAAGAGTTCTTCCATATCAACGCCGAAACCGCCAATGGCAAAGCAAACAGCCAGTCTTTACCTATTCCCACTTTCCGAATGGAAGATCACAAACGCAGCCCGTTTATGGTTCACCTTGATGACCTCGCTGATCTGATTGATTTACGTATTCGCGCTGCCAAGCATGAGTTCACTATTCAAGGCAAACTTTCCGATGAAGAGATGCAGATTGTCCAGAAGTGGCAATGGCTCCATCAAAATCAAAGGCAAGCCCGACGCAATGAACGTAAAAAACGCCTTAAAGAAGTAAAGAAAGAGCTTGGTAAGGAAGCAATGAATGATGCCGTTCCATTAAGTAAGAGGGACGAACTATGAACCAACCACTCATGACCACCATCGCTTGTCCATATGTCACGGTAGCGCCCCCTAGAGATAAGACGCTGATCAATATAGTGGCGATAACGGAAATCGCCGCCCGCGAAGCGATGGAACCGCTCGGCTAACTGAACCCTTACGCGTTGTAGAGAGTATCTGATATAGAAGCAAACCAAACAATGTGCGTCTTTTTGGCGGATGTACAACATAAGTACAACGAGGCATGCAGCTTGTTTCGCCAACGTCACCGTAATGAGCTCACAGAGATAGCCAACACCTATGGCCTACGAGCAAATATACTACGCAAGCTTGACCGGGTTACCACTCATATTGCGCCAAGTAGCAAGGCAGAAAGCTTCATTAAACGCGCTCTAAACAACTCCATTCTCGCAGGGGAGATTTCGCAGTTGGCGATAGACAATGCCAGCGACCGAACGCTTCCTCACACTACCAAAAACTCAATCATCAATAAGTGCCAGCAGAACGCGCTCGGAGGTCAGGCGTAAATAAGTTTCAATCAGAGATGGAGGAACAAGCATGAAGTATTTCGCCCTTCGTTTATTTGGTGATGTCGCCCTCAAGCGCCACAACCAGACCTTTGAACCCGAAGTCACTCCGCTTGGCAAGTTTGACTCGTTAGAGTCGGCAGTTGAACAGGCTGGCGGCTACATTGTAATGGATGCACAGGAGCTTACAGCGGTATGAAAGTTTCAAAAATACATTCCAGCGAGCGAGGCTTGGTGGCCAAGGATTTCTGCGCTGTTGCTCGCGCATTAGACAGTGTGGTTCACCACCCTCCCTGCGTGTTCATTAAGTCTGATACCAAGGGCGCCTTCTTAGGCTGGGCGATTTCGGTGTTTAGCCCAGCACACCGTGAAGCCATCTATCTGCTATCGCACGGCAAGGAGTTAGCGCTCTTCCCTACCCTTCAAGAAGCAATGATGTTCTTGAAAGAGGAGCAAATTTTCACATTCAACGTGAGTTCGGCAAGTTGAGGTAATTATGAGTGAAGATATGGAGTACAGCCCGAGGAGAGAATTGATGCTAATGCCCGCCCTGAATGCGGTTTAACACACTAACGTCTGTCGAAGAGATTATTTATACCGTGGGCCAGCCACCAGATCCAGACCTGCAACCTAAGTTGTGTAAGGGGATCTGATTCACATCAAAGAATATATCGACATCAATACGATAAATCTTTGTTTTATATTACGCTTCACTCATATACAAAACCAATTACAAAGGATATGTGATGCATATAAAGCAAGATGATCGCTCAACGAATTTAGAGAACAAACCAAGGCCTAAACAATGGCTAGAAAGCAACCCTGAACAGGCTGAGCTATATCTAAAAGTGGTTGAATTTCTTAGTCTTCATTACATAGGTGATGATGAAGGGTATGTTAACACCAAAGATATGCAGTATCGGTTGAGCAACCATAGGTCTGGTGGCTACGTGCTGAGGCATCCCCTGATGATTTAGATAAAAATCATCAAGTTAAGGTAGATGCACATCTTGTCATGTGATCAAATGGTTTCGCCAAAAAACAACAACCAAACAACAAGATGCGCGAACTCAATATCTTACATGATTCTCTCTACCAATTCTGCCCTGAACTGCACTTAAAGCGACTTAATAGCTTAATGCTAGCTTGCCGAGCATTGCTTGATAGCAAAACCCTTACGCTCACCGAACTTGGTCGCAACTTGCCTTGCCAAGCTAGAACTAAGCACAATATAAAGCGGATGGATCGTCTTTTAGGTAACCACCACCTGCATCAAGAGAGACTTGCCGTTTATCGTTGGCATGCTAGCTTTATCTGTGCGGGTAACCCCATGCCAGTGGTTCTCGTCGATTGGTCTGATATCCGTGAACACAAGAGGCTTATGGTGCTCCGAGCATCAGTGGCGCTACAAGGGCGTTCGGTCACTTTATATGAAAAGGCCTTTCCACTTTCAAAGCAGTGTTCTAAGTCAGCTCATGACCAGTTTTTATCTGATCTGGCGAGCATTTTACCTTCCTCTGTGACCCCACTCATTATCAGTGATGCTGGATTTAAAGTGCCATGGTACAAGTCTGTTGAAGAGCACGGATGGTACTGGCTGAGTCGAGTAAGAGGTAAAGTACAATTTGCTGAACTCGGTGCCGAAAATTGGCAGCCAGTCAGTAAGTTACATAGCAAAGCCTCTAGCAGAGCCAAAAGTCTTGGTTACCAAAAGCTGACCCAAAGCAATGCCATCAACTGCCAAATAGCGCTGTATAGAGCATTGCCTAAAGGCCGTAAGAATCAGCGTTCTACCCGAACAAACTGTCACCATCCATCGCCGAAAGTGTACTCTGACTCAGCAAAGGAGCCATGGGTATTGGCAACTAACTTACCAACGGCGGCTCGTACTCCCAAGCAGTTGGTGAGGCTTTACGCAAAGCGCATGCAGATAGAGGAAACCTTCCGAGACTTAAAGAGTCCCGCTTACGGATTAGGCCTACGTCAAAGCCGCACTAGTTGCCCCAAAAGGTTCGATATTATTTTGCTGATAGCTTTAATTCTGCAACTCATGTTTTGGCTGGTAGGAATACATGCACAGCAACAAGGGTGGGATAGGCACTTTCAAGCGAATACAGTCAGAAATCGAAATGTCCTGTCTACCGTTCGATTAGGTATGGAAGTCCTCAGGCGACCAGACTACGAGATTAC
>NZ_JATABI010000091.1:0-6578 GCF_036533795.1 Vibrio sp. M250220
GAGACCCACCAAGGGCAAGGCTTTAACGAACTGAGTTTTGAAGACCAAGCAGACCAAGAGCAAGTCTATCTTCATGCGCAGAAGGATTTTGACTCGATAGTGCTGAATGACATGACCACTCATGTTAAACACGACCAACATATCACGATCGATAACGACCATTTCACTCAGATTAAAAACCGCCACAACCTCACCGTGGAGGGTGAAAGCCGCACTTTGGTCAAACAAGATGCCACCTCGATTGTGGAAGGGAGTCTGCACCAAAAAATCGCTCAGTTGCATGCATTTGAAATTGGCAATGAACTCCACATCAAAGCCGGTATGAAGGTCGTTATCGAAGCGGGCTCTGAAATGACTTTGAAAGCCGGTGGCAGCTTTATAAAACTAGACGCGTCTGGTGTTAGCTTGGTTGGCGCGAAAGTCAATATAAACTCGGGTGGAAGCCCAGGCAGCGGCAGTGGGTATGGAGGCCAGCAGGCCGCATTACCAAATGGGTTAGAGTTGCAGCAAGCGCCGGAAGAGATTTCGCCAATTAGTTCAATTGCACAGCTTGTCTCAGAAGACGCGCTTATTCAAATTGCACTAAGTGATATAGGGCTTGCAAGAATGTGCCAGCGCCAACCTGACGGGAGCTGTCCAAGGACTGACTGTCCATGTAAGCAGGAGCAATAGGATATGTTAAAGCAGAAAAGCTCTCTAACCTTAGATATGCTCCTTGAGCATTGGCTTATCGTTGACACTGTAAGAGTGCCTGATGTGGCGGAGTTAGCGTACACTACAGAGGAAAACCCAGAATTATTCAAGCTGTATGCTGGTAGCCCCTTTCTTCATTTACTCAAGATTAGCCCTGTAGTTTTTAATTTTACAGGCTCACACGATTTGGCGAAGAAAATAAAGGACGATTTTGCACTGAGAACCAGCAGTGTGGTGTTTTCTTATAAAAATGGCTCATCGCTAAATGAGCGAATAAATCATCTTCACAACCTAATGTCTGTAGTAATCAACAAAGAGATAGCATTCTTTAGGTATCACTCAAGCGAATTTTGGAGTGAAGTTTCACACCACCTCATCCCTCAAGATATCGATATCATCTTAGGCCCATTTGAAACGTTGAGTTGGGTCGACAAGAACCAAAATTGGAACTCAATATCGAGAGATGCTGGAGTGGTTAAGACAGAGCGAAGAGAGCTCCCTTTCCATCTAAATTCACCTGTTATAAGTAAGCAGATTTAACTATGAACGACATAAAAACCTACCAAATTCAGCAAGGTGACTGTCTAAGCTTGATAGCAAAAAAATTTGACATAGATATCAGTACATTAAAAGAACTGAATAGTGACCAGATTAAAAACTTAGACCTTATTTATGCAGGAAACACTCTCAAGTTAGAGGGGAATGAAGGAGCTCCAATTGAAGTGGAGGCAGGTAAAAGAATACCTATGCCCTCTTTACCTAAAAAACCAGCATGTGGAAATGACTTATGTTCCAGTAATGTACCAGATTTCATAGATATATTGTATGTGCCCGCGCATCCGAAAACAGGAAAACAAACTTGGTATGCATTAACTGAAGAGGCACAAAAAGCTGTAATTTCAGAGCAGAAATTGTTCAAAGATGCGGTAGTTTCGGATAGGCAAAAAACTTTCGATAATCTTAATTCTTTAGGCATTTTATCTAAGTTTGAAAGTAAACCTCACGAAAGCTTTTTAGATGATAAAGATGTTGAACGCTTGAGAACTGTCATATGGATATTAACTACCATTCGTTCCGGAGCAGCTAAGGAGTTTGAGCAAGGTGGCGAAAATGGTTTTTTAATCTTTATTGCTGAACATGAAGAAGGGATTGATTATCACGAAATACTCGATGACTCTCTAACTTGGGAAAAAGTTAAGCAATTTGCGTTTGACGTATTGCCATACGTTCACCCTGTTGCTAATTATTTGGGTAACGCTCTGGGCTACATTGAGCAAATTGAAGAAGAGGATCGAGAGTATAGACTAAGAGAAAGGGCTTTAAGAGCAACAAAAGGCCAAGTTGTTAAATTCTTAGAAGAAGAGATCGCGTTACTCGAAAAGAAAGCGATCACAGCGGCTGGATATATCAAAAGTGATGATGGTACGGCATTTGTTTATGACAATAAGCGAAAGTACTACACAAGTGAGAAACAGCAAGATGTAACAAAGTGCCTAGAAAAGTTAGCCTCACATCGTCCCTGGAGTGATAGCAAACTGGCGGGTTATAGTCACAAAAAAGCAAAAGAAAAAATTGAGAAATTCTGGGAAAGAGATGTTGTCGCGTCAGCAGAGTTTATTAAGAATCTGAGTGAATTCAAACAGAGTCATGGTGTACCCAGTAAAGCAATGAACGCTTATAGTTTCACTTATCACCTATTAAGGCTAAATGAATTTGGGTATGTGACAAAAGAGCAATGCCTTGCTAAAGAACAATTAATAGGGACGAAACCTGAACACCTTGGCCCGAAAAGCCTTGCAAATGATAAAAAGTATAAAGAGTGGCGTGAAGATAGTGGACTTAAAATTGCTCATGAAGATTACGAAAGCGTTGTTGAAAAACTGCTTAGTGAGTTTTTAACATATCCAGAGCAGCCTAGAGATGAAAAACTGATTAAAGGGATACTAGAATCAAATGCTTCGTCTGTTAGCCAATGGGCTTATTACCCAACTCAAGCGTTTATCAATTTCATAGACCGCACTCTTAGCCATTGGCTTACAAGCATTAAAAGCATCGTGGGCCAACCAATCCCTAACATGTTCACTGACCTAATTTGGCTTAAAAAAGTTGCTCTGGAGCGGCTTGAGCAGTTGAAACGGCAAGCTCAACGAGCGGTACACCGTAGAGCATTCCATCATTACTATTTGCAAGCTGACTCTATTGAAATTCAAACTTTGATCTGGGAAGAGTCTAAGTTCACTCCAACAGAAAAGAAACTGGGTGTATTTTCGAATAAAGCAGGGAATGCTGATCTTCAAGCGGTAGAGTGTAGTTTACTATCTACAGGTGGAGAGCTGGGGTGGGTTCGAGCACCTGCTTGGTTTCTTCCACACAGTCAAACGAATACTAGTAAAGGACACAGTAAGGATATTACTGAAAAAGTGACACTCATAGATCCTTTAGTTAATGGAGAAAAAGCTGGTAAGAATTTTCAAGAAACACTGACTGATCTTAAAAAACAGCTTAGAGAGTCAGTAACCAAAAGAAACTTTGTCATGTCACCTTTGAACTTAAACCAAACCATTAGTAAATTTGACTCTAGTGCATTTTGGCAAGCAGACTATCATTGGCAAGGAGGGAGAAGCCAAGGAGGTAACTCCGCATATATCGCGAATGCTCAAGCTCAATTTTTACGCCTCACTTCGAGTGCTGATGGCACATTAAATATGCCATTAAGTGAGTTAAATAGCGTAACCCCCAACCTGGATCTTACTACAGGGGCTTCTATTCAATCGAAATTTAGTTTGTTAAGTGGCCAGATTGCGTTCACTTCATGGTTTCCTGTCAATCAAGCATCTCCTGAGCAACGACCAATTGGTGGCTTTGGGCTAGATATCCCCTATGTAGCAAGAAATAGCTCAACGAATAAAAATGAGCGACGTACATACAACGCGGGGGAATGTTACGTAAAACTTAGCGCTAAGGTATACGGGCTTGCTGCTGCTTCATGCCAGATTTCTGGCAATTTTTCATTCGGCCCCTCTGAAACAAATGGTGGCATTGGTGTGAAAGGCAAATCAATCAAAGTTCTCGACCCCAACCGCTCAGAAGACACAAGCGTTCAAGCTAGGGTAGTTGCGGATACAGGAGTGAGATCCCCAGTTGCTGCTGCACAAGCAGGCGCAAAAGTGGATGTATTCGCAGGCGTTGAAGCAGGAGGGACCATTGACGCTGAGGTTCATTGGAAGCATTCCAGAACGGACAAGTTATTTTAATCACATCAGCGAGAGCGGTGTGCGGACCAGGTTTCTCTGGAAAGTTATCTGTAACCCTGAGCCCAGTTTTACTAGACCGTTTTCTCGATTCGTTGCTTCGCGTGTTAAAAGAAAGTGGATTTCGTTATGTGGAAGTGTTTGGTGAGTTGGATGAGAACGGAAAAAATCCTGATTTTGAGCTGCTGAATGAAAGACTAACAACGGCTATGACGCTGGGGATCGGTTTTGCTGATGTTATGCTACTTCCTACTGTTGCGTATGATTCATATAAAGCTGATGCGTTAAGTGAAGATTTTGCGCCTATGATCGCATATCACATTGTCGGTAAGGGCAACCGAAACCTAAATAAAGTTAAGTCGAATATGAAATGGGTGAGAAACTTACCGCCTGAAACTTTAGCGAAACTTTTAAAGTGCTTATCCAATATTGAAGAAGCGCCTTGGATATATGAAAGTGAAAATGCGGCTAAAAAACGTAAAGAAAATGAGTTGGAAAAAGCTAACGCAATAGCAAAGATACTAGAGTGGCTGACCGAGGATAGTAAGTCAGGTCAGAATTTAATGCACCGTCAACGTCAGTTCGAAGAGACTTTGATTCGCATGAGTGGCAATTTAGAGGAGGTTGCCAGCCCTGCAGCACAATGGCAAAGGTTTGCTGACAACTGGCTTCGCATCGAAACTTTTATGATTTCTTATTTTAATGATGGGGATAAATCAGTTTTAAATACATTCAACGAAAACTCGAAGCTGTTAGCTAGAAATATGCGAGGATTTAAGTACAAAGATTCACGTGGACGTTCTCATTATAGAGCGTATCGTATCGAGTCTGCCGATGACAACGAAATCGCAAAGCTTGAACGTGAACGAATCAAGTCTGTATATAGGTCAGATAATAGGTGGCTGGAATTTAGTGACTGGAAAATTCAATGAAGAATATAAAAAAAATAATTAAATATTGTTTGCTAACGTGTTTGGCGGTGGTAGTGGCATTAGGCGGGTATGTGACCTACTTAAGGCTACCTAATGGAACAGATATAGAGTTGACAAAGCCACTTGCTCTTAGGCTAGCTGAATTAATTTCTATTGCAGATAAGAATCAAACTGCAAACTTAAACCTAGATGCTGCCAGTACCTTTCAAAGAAGTAACCCTATTTTTGAGGCCATTATTGCAATTCAGCAACAAAGGTGGGGGGAGGCCGAAGAATTACTTACACCGTTGGCGGAGCAAGGCAATGCTGAAGCGCTGTTTTGGTTAGGTGATATCACTTATAGAAGCAGTGCATTTTCTGGACGGAAAGGAGCAAAACTATTTGAAAAATCGGCCAAATTAGGCAATCCCTATGCTGCTATTAAGCTATCTCCTAAATACAACTCTTACGAATGTAAGATGAGAATGGGATCATATTGCAATGAGAAGTGGGGAGAGTTGGGGTTAGATATTTTGAGAAAGCAAGCAGATGCTGGCGATGTCAAAGCGGCTTATTCATATCTTTTTTATACTAAATTTGATGATGGAAGCTTCGATTATTTTGAGAAGTTTCTGGATGTTGTTGAGCGTGGTATAGAGATTAAATATTATCGTCCGCTACGTCATTTGGTTGATATGTACCAGACTCGTGAACATCTCAATCCGTATAACAGGGATATTATCCCATTAACGGAAGGAGACCGGAAAATACTGGCTAAGTTGTTAATGGTTGCAGCGGAGAACAACGATATTCCGTCGATAAAAACACTAAACAACCGATACCTAGACGTAATCTCATCACCAAGGAAGTTTGATGAAATTGTCGAAAGAAATCTGAACGCCCTAGATTCACAGCACTATTTAATTTCATATGATTTTTTCTTAAGAAGATACAAACAGAGTAACGAAAGAGATTTCTTAATTCACGGTTATGCTTATGCAATAATATACGACAAATCCAAAGGAGAAGGTCAATCTTTGTATCGTCGTATGTTTGACAGCAGACTAGAGGAGAGGGGAATTAGTGCCTTAACCCCAAAAGAAAAAAACAGCGCGAAAAACATATTTGAAAAGCAATTGGAAAAACAAAAATTCTCAGCCTACATAGATGAGGTGAGAGAAGCTTATGAATCCCCTTCTGGTGGTTACTAAATTTGGCTTCAACTATTGACTGTTTGATAAATCAATTGGTTCACCTGATAGGTAATATCTGACGTAATGCCCAGCCAATGCTGGGCATTTTATTCAAGCCGAGACAATCATAATCTCGCCTCCAAGCCCCTAGACCTCATACTTGGATTTATCACCAATGTCATAGTGCCTTGGCATGCGCCATTTATAGATACTGGTGACAAAAAACAGAAGCGAAGACATTGCTGCCAATACCTTTGCCGCGATGTCGAAATCAAGCATCAAACAGAACCACAAAGCTGCCAAGATTAAAGGCTGTAGACGCAGCCCAGGCACCTTGAAGCAATAATGCTATTTGAAACACAACCCGCCCAAAGTAATCAAAACCGCTCAGAAGACACAAGCGTTCAAGCTAGGGTAGTTGCGGATACAGGAGTGAGATCCCCAGTTGCTGCTGCACAAGCAGGCGCAAAAGTGGATGTATTCGCAGGCGTTGAAGCAGGAGGGACCATTGACGCTGAGGTTCATTGGAA
>NZ_JATABI010000092.1:0-3651 GCF_036533795.1 Vibrio sp. M250220
ATGACCTCCAAAAATGCACCATAGGTGAGTCTTAGTATATAAGGTCATACCATCTGGCTCTTCTCGACCAATCCCAATGGAGCTGAAGCGAGTGCGATGCTTTACAGTATCGTCGAGACCGCGAAAGCCAATGGTCTTATCCTTTACGACTATATGGTCAAGTGTATGAAAGAGCTGGCGAAAGCGGAGCCGGATATCGATGCGCTCCTGCCTTGGAACTTCAAACACTAGCAGTGTCGCCCCGTGGGATCATGGGGCGGATACACAGATATCTGATTTTTAAATGACTTCTAGGTTTTCCTTAACTCAAAAAATAGACCATACCTCGAAAGGTATGGTCTCGGTAATATATGGCTTTGAGACTTTGTTCTATCTCGCTGCAGTATCAGACGTACTTAACTATGAGAAGGCTTTTTTCTTGAGCGTATGAGGCGGTACTCAAGTGCAGCAAAGTAACTTTCTTTATACTTATCTTCCTCTAGCATCATTTTTGGAACAGAAAGACGTACAATTGTCCCTGCCCTAGCAATGGACTTGGACGACTCCCCAACAACAAATGTCAGATCGCCCTTTTTTACTTGAACTCCTTTATGCAGGATCGGAGTAAAGTCAATATTCAATCCCTTGATAAGCTCAAACCCAAAAAGAGTTAAGTTTTTATCTGGTTGAGATATTGTTTCTTTAAAAGTCACTTCTACCGTAACTGACTCTGAAGCAATAACTGCTCTCAAGGCCTCTACCTTGATTTTTTGAGATGCCGAAAAAACCCACTCACCAAGAATTGGCTCCCACCGTCCACCTAAGCGAAGACATTCTCGATAAGTAGCTTTGTTTTTTTTGCCTGCGTTCAAGGTGCATATTTCTATAGAGTCTTGCTGTGAGAAAGGCAACGTTAGTCTAAAAACAGCATCTCGGCCAAAATGCACATTTCTGTCTGTAATTTCTTCGACATGCAGGCGGTGAAGTCCTAGCGGTAACTCTTGACTGTTAGCATCAATTAAAATCCTGCAGTGCTTACCTTTAACACCATCGATGTCACACCTAAAATAGTGCTCAGCTCTCTCAAGTATATTAAACTCCCTCATTAGGCGTCACTGGTCTTTTGGCGAATTTGCTCAGCTAAACGCTCTTGTTCTATCACCCTAGCTTCTGATTCTGGTATTTCTTCCGCTTGAACGTTTTTTGCCTGACACATTTCTTTAATTCTTTGCCCAAACTGGTTATCGAATGCTTTTCCGTTTGATATCATCTCTTCTCGACGAATGTCATGCTCTGTTGGCAGTTCCTGCTTCAAGTAGTGGCTGATTTCCTTTCTTTTCTCTTCAAGGCGTAAATCCATATCCTCAAGTAAGACTTCTCTGAACCACTGAGTGTATTTGCGATTGAACTCGGCTTCAAAATTCCGCTCAGAAAAGCTTTTTACTTCAGTCATTTTATATTTTTTTATAAACTTCTCTACACGATCAAGCTCAACTATTGGCACTGGATGATGAATCAGCCTCTGCCTTGCATTATACATAGTCTCCTTTGTCGGAGAATTTGCTAATTGACGCAACCGGATTAAAGAAGGGGGCCATTCCCTGTCTTCATCAAGTCTTTCGAGTAAATTTGCTTCTAAGCGTTTATATGACTCAGGAGTCAGGCTAACGGCAAACTTCATGAAATGCACATCAGGCTCATCACCAAAAAACATTTTCATTTTGGAATCGAAGGCCTGCATGAGCATGAACCATACTTTTAGAATTTGCTTGCTCTGACCTTTTTCTTTGTAATGATCAAGTGCCTTTTGACTTTTAGGGTTAATCATTGGCGCACTTTCAACATTTTTATTTGCCGCTAAACCACGCTCAGAATGAGCATTGGAGTTTACTAGGCGGCTATTAGTCGCAGAGGGAACTACATTACCTTCCCTAGATTGCTTAGATAGCTTCCCAAGCTGGGCAAGCCTTTCTTCGAACGACACACCCATATCGGACACATTTTGTGGTTTGCTATACCTGTCAGACATACACTAATTCACCTACAATTATAAGTATCGTTGAACCCATCAATACTCTTCGTCATCATCTAAATAGCTTTGAAACTTATCCTCAAAAGCACTCAACGCTGACTGTCTTGCCACTGGTGCTTTTGCATTACTTTTCAGAACCTTAGATGACTCATCTTTAAAATAATCTATCTTTTGGTGTAAACGATTTGTTAGCTGTGTTTGAGAAAAAATCTTCTCACCTGTGTTATGAACATCTTCAACAAAAGAGTTCCAAATATCTTGCCTGCCACGAACTCCTTTCTTGAACATTAACCCCTCAGCCCAATCTGGGATTTCCTCCATATGGATTTGCAGTACATTGTATTGTTTATCTTTAGAAGTAGTATTAAGAGGTTTGATCTGTGAACGCTGGCTTCTGTTGAGCTTTCCCTTATTGTTGTTTTTGTTCTGCTGAATGCGTTCATTCTGCTCATGAGCCATTTCTAATAAGTTCATTTCAACAACGGGGACCGCATTTGATTCTTGAAAGCTTAGCTTTAACGCCCCAACAAACGTATCCCCATTTCGCTCTGTTTCACGAGGAGGTAACTTTGAAAAGTACACTTCACCACTAGAGTAAAAATGACGAAGCACAGTTCTGAGTATTCCACTACTCATGCTAGTCATTCCAACAAGCTCATTGATCGACGACTCAAAGTTACCATTCCGATCAGCAATCTCAGCCAACGCAAGCAACACAAGCTTATCTTCATACTTTAACGTTCTATAACTCCATGCGAGATGAGTATACTTAGCGGACATTATTTATACCTCTTTGAAAACCTAATAGTACAGACAATACCCCCCCCTAATCAATCTCAAATCCCTATGCACAACGAGTCTATCCATTAAGTTTAGCAGCTTTGAGGCTTCTCCCAGCAAGTGCTATTGCCTGTAGAAACGAATCTGCTGGCAGTCAATACAGTGAAAGCTGTACAGTCTCTCTTTTAAGCCTATAAACCAGAAAAGCTTTTGCTGGTATATCGCAACTTAGCACCTCGCATTCTACAGGGTACAGTTTAGCGATTGCATATCATCTGAACTAAACGCAAACACCCCCTTTCATGTACCTACTGGACCTTTTATTTTTCGCAAATTCACCATGCAGTTTAGGTCTTTATTTCTCCTCTTTCGCACAAAAAAAGACCATACCTCTAAAAGGTATGGCCTTATGACATTTATTGACCTTCTCGAAAGTATCAATGGGGTACCTACTGGTTATCATCTACCCCAATGATATAGAACTCTAAACCAGAAGAACGAATGGCATTCTCAGCACTAACTAAAAGGGCATCTATACCCCTGATCATTGAAAATGCTTGATTTTCTTTAGAATCAGGATCATGCTACGAACCATGAAAATTACACTGACTT
Source organism: Vibrio sp. M250220 (assembly GCF_036533795.1). Classification (NCBI taxonomy): domain Bacteria; kingdom Pseudomonadati; phylum Pseudomonadota; class Gammaproteobacteria; order Vibrionales; family Vibrionaceae; genus Vibrio; species Vibrio sp. M250220. The sequence continues at coordinate 3,404 of NZ_JATABI010000092.1, forward strand.
CTCAGCAGAAACTGCAACTCGAACAAATGCACGATTCTACTCGTGATGGTCGAGTGCGTGACCGTATTAAAGCAGTATTGCTTACCACAGAGGGGTGGAGTCAGACCATGATTGCTCAAGCTCTTCGCATTCATGAATCAACCGTTGCACGCCACCTTAGTGACTACGTTCTTTCTGAAAAACTTAAGCCTGAAAATGGCGGAAGCCAAAGCAAGCTTTCTGCTACTCAAACCATGCACCTAATCGAG
>NZ_JATABI010000093.1:0-4423 GCF_036533795.1 Vibrio sp. M250220
GTTGCATGCATTTGAAATTGGCAATGAACTCCACATCAAAGCCGGTATGAAGGTCGTTATCGAAGCGGGCTCTGAAATGACTTTGAAAGCCGGTGGCAGCTTTATAAAACTAGACGCGTCTGGTGTTAGCTTGGTTGGCCCGAAAGTCAATATAAACTCGGGTGGAAGCCCAGGTAGTGGCAGTGGTTTTTCTGGGCAGATTGCTTTGCTGCCCAACTCCCTGACACAGGATATAACTCCCCCGGTTCAAGAAGCAATGGCTGCGGATGGGTTGCTCCCAGCCATGAACCAAGTCGACTACAACAAGATGGTCGAAAATGGCTCGTTGCTAAAAGAACTTTGTCAATGTAATAGAGGTGGCCAATGTCAAATCCACAAATAATGCCTCAGTGGCGCGTTGAAATGGGTTCTGCGCCAATTTTCGTAGACGAATGGGATGTCTATATGATTATCGAGCCTGAACTTTGGCCAAATTGGCAAGTTCAGCTTTATCAGACCATTCCAGAGCCCTTCTTTTGCCCCCTTTTCGAGCAGACACAATTTGCCAACATTGAACGTGGCCCCGTGTTAGTTGCTCTAGATGGGCGAGAGCTGTTTCCTATTGTAATAGAGAAAATGCAAAGCACGCCTTGCGCAAGCCTTCTATATGTTAAAAAAGGCACACCTCAAACGTCACTGGTCAAACTCCTCAGAGAGCGTCTAGTCGTTTCGACCGGGCAATCGGACGCTTTGCTCCGTTACTATGAGCCACGAACCTTATTACCATTACTCGGGAGCATGACGGACGATGAACGCAGTCTGTTTTTCCAATCCATAGAGCAAATTCACTGGTACCACGGTCAATGGTATTGGGTGGCTATCGAACAGCCTCTCCACCCACCTAAGCAATATCAGTGGACGATAACTCCAGAACACCTCTCTACGATGCAGTCGATTCTTGAAGCGAGTAGGGGAGCACTATGACAATGACTACCTATACTATTCAACCGGGGGATACCTTACTCCAAATTGCTATTGATCAAGGCGTCGAATATGTCGACCTCTTGACGCTGAATCCGCAATGTCAGACTGACCCAAATTACATTCGGGCGGGAGATACCTTAACAGGGATTCACCAACAGACTATTACTGTTTGGCGCAAGAGGATCAAGCAAAGCTCAAACAAGAAATTCAGATCACCGACGAGCTGATTCAAGCCTATAAAACGCTGCTAGAAAACGCACCCAGTGGCGACAACATTGACCCCGCTGAGATGCAGCAGCATGCGCTAAAGAAAAAAGCGTGGCTTGAGCAGTGCGTCTATGCAGGGGCCATCAAGGTAGACGCGCCAAAAAACACCGCAGCAGGCACCGCGACTCAGTCTGCGGAACAACCAAAAACACAGAACTACATCGCAAGCAAAATCGCTGAACTTGAGAAACGCCGCGCGTTAGTGAACACTTATGTCCCGTACTTCTCTGAGCCATCCGCCATCACGGTGCGCGATAACGTTCTCGCCGCTCTCGAGAAAGAGCTCGCCTACTGGCAGGATTTAGCGAATAGACCCGTTGTACCAGAGTCTTCCAACAAACAAAGTGTTGATCTTAACAAGATGAACCACAAAACGCTTGAACGCACGCCCGCGAAAAGGCATGTGCTAGAAGCCTGGCTCGTGAGCGAAAATCGACTTGTGTACCTGCGAGCGGATTTTGTCGAGCGTGCCAAAAACAACTGGAAACAAAATACCGTTAATGCCGAAGTCACTCGAGCCTTAGAAGCGAGGGACTGGCAAGGGCTAAAGCAAGCCTTTATCCAAGACATTAAAAAAGGCATTCGCAATGATATCGAGACCAGTAAGCTAGAGGCTGTCTTTGCCAACTGGAAAGCGGACGGTTGGAAAGCCCATGAATGGAAAGCGACTCAAAAGCTGCATGATGACAATGGCGAAGTTCTTTTTGCCAGCTCTCAAGAGGCGCAACTACTGCGCTTTGCTGCCCAAGCCAGCGTCAAAAGTACGATTGAACCATCCGAAGGCAAAATAGATATTGGCATTGGTGCGGAGGCCAGTTTCGCTCTGGCTGAAGGTGCGGTTGGGCTTCACCGTTACTTCCCCTATGAAGGTGGTTATACCCTAGAGCTTAGCTATCTTGATGCCAACAAACAGCCTGCCGTTTATCCTTTTGGCCACTTTAGAGCCAAAGTTAGCTTAATGCTCAGCTGTTTTGTTGGTGCGATGACCAGCGGGCGCTTAGAACTCACTAATCAAGCCAACAACAACCCCGGCCACCAAATACTGCTCTCTCCAAGCGTTAGTATGGGTACCAATGCTTCTGGTGGTGTCGGCGTGAAAGGCGATATTTTTGGTGGTGCTCAAGTTGGAGGTCAGGTTGAAGGGGGGCTGGAATGGAAAGCGCCGCAAGATGCCAAACTGGATAAGGTGTTTGACTTCGCCACCCTCGCCAAAGTGGGTGCCAACGGTAATGTGGCTATTGGCGCAGGTGCGGGATGGGATTTCCAATTGGCGCTCGATGATGGGAAATTCTACTTTAATTGTTCTGGGCGTCTGGTGTTTGGCCCTGGCGCCAGTGGTGGCTTTGGTACTGCGATTGATTTTGAGCAGCTATGGCAACTCGCGGTTATCCTCTTTAAAGGCTTAAAAGCGACCGATTACCGGGTACTGGATAATCTAGATAGTCGTGTCTACGAGCACCTTATGCAATCTAGCTATATCGCTTTTGCTAGCGATATGATTGCTAATCCACAAGAAGCACTTAAACAGGCGGTGATGAATACTCAGCTTTCAATAAATAAATGGTGGGAAAAAAGAACTCAAAAGTGGGACAATGAATCCGAGAAGAAAAAGGAAGCCCGTCAGCTGGCGCAGCGGATCACTAAGCATTTCAACCCTAATGGGCATGATGTGACCGGTGAGGTGCCGTTTGAAGAATTATTGCCGGAAACCGTTGGCATTATGCTCAATACTTTAGTGACGACGTTTTATTTGTCGTGGGAGGAGGAGCAAGAGAAGGCGATCTATATATTATTGCTTGGTGGGGTTAAAACGTGGCGACGTTTTGAAGAGGTGCTCACACGTATGAATGCCACCGGTGAAAAGCCATCAGGTGGCAAACAAGCAGAAGACAAAGCGCTGTTTGACAATTTGGCGCGCATCAATGCGATTTTAGATGGCGAACAACAGACAAGCTTTAACAACTGGGTATTAAAACTGGCGCAAGTGAAGGAAATCAACGAGAGCAACTTTGCTCAAATGCACCCGTTTGCGCCGCGATCCGGCTGGAGTTGGAGGCAGAAGAGGGAGACAGTTGAACAGCAAATCGCGCGCTTAAATAAAAACAACGGTTACTATATTTAACCACAGCGACCGCCGTAAGGCGGTCATTTTCAATATTAATAGGGCAAGTCAGAGCTCTGAACTGAGCAACGAAAACCTGAGCGGATAGCGGTATCACTGACCTCTAGCTCGCGGTATGTACGACCAACATTGACCATACCAACCCCACCTCGTTTGACTTTGTATTCACCCGTTGCGGGCCCTTGAGGATCACGTTTCGGTGACACTTTATAATAATCTTTGGCGTACCAATCATTAACCCATTCTGTGGCATTTTCAGTCATATCATAAATACCGAGGGGATTGGGTGCAAACATACCAACTGGGTTTAGGCCTGTGGCGATGTTAGCGGTTTTATCGGTAAACTCTTCATAGCCACCTAATTCTGGGTTATAAAACCCCCTTCCCCTAAACTGAATAAAGCCATTGTTGGTTGCGTAGTAGAGTTTTTGACCACGGCTGCGTGCGGCATATTCCCACTGGGCTTCGGTGGGTAGATCGACAGGCAGAGCCGTTAACTGCCCCAGCCACTGACAATAGTTTTTTGCATCTTGCCAATTTACTTCTCTGGCAGGTTTACTAGTAAAATAAGGTAAATATGTTTGGTAGTCCTTTGAGTTACGCTCTAAGTACTTCCCTCCATCTTCACTCTGTTCAAATGGTCGGCCAAGTGTTTGTAAATAAACATCATAATCCAGTAACTCCGCTTCATACTTTGACAACGAATAACTGCTTAGGGTGACTTCATGTTGAATATCTGCACCACGACTCACAATCTCGACATCACTGTAACAGCTTGCTTCCGGCGTCCAGACTGGGCGATTAAGATCGTCATTCATGCAGGGCATACGAAAGTCGCCCATAATAAAACGGCCACCTTCAACAAACACCATATTCTCAATTGACTTTACCGCGACCTCGGCGATCTTTTGTTTTAGTTCGCTGTCTGCATCTGGATAGTGTTTGTTGACATTGCTAATAATGGTGTTGAGCTGCTGTTGAGAAAGCACGTTGCTGGAAATGTCGATATCGCTATTGCATGCTGCCAATAAAGGAATCGCCCCGAGAAGACCTAGCCATTTATAATTCATT
>NZ_JATABI010000094.1:0-3592 GCF_036533795.1 Vibrio sp. M250220
CTTCTGGATATTCGGGATAAGGCTTCACTATAGCCGCTTTAATTTGCGCGGTGACCTTAACGACGGTGGCGTAGCGAAAACCATGGCTCCCCCAATAGAGATAGAGTTCATCGGGTAAGGATTTTATGCCTGAGCCAAGTTGACCACGGGTGAAGTTGACCGGTACACCCAAAGGTATTGCATAGCCATCGTAGTCTGGATAGGTATATTCTCGATATTTTTCCATCTTGTATCGAGATTGCAGCAATCCGCCATACGGCAGCATCATACTGGTCCAGTCCTCTTGGTAGTTAACCCCATACGCTTCTGTTATGCCAGCAGGGTAATTATAAGAGATTGCGGCGCCAATTCGCCAAGGCCTAAACCTAGGGTCATCAGGGTAGTTTGGCTTAGTACGTCCGACTAAGCCAGCGATTAGCGCGAGTATGGCAATCGTTGTGATTGCGAGATAGCGTTTATTCACCGTCGTACTCCTCGCGTGCGTAGCGTTGATTGATGGTGTGAGGTTTATTTGGGGTCACGATACCAAACCAATCATCGATATCGGAGGAATGATGGAGCAGCCCCAGGGCAATAAAGTTATTAAGCATATCTGTAGAACCCAACAGCTTTTGTATATTGACTACTTCGCCGGCTTTGGCCAAATCCAGTACTCTTTGGCATAGAAGTCCGAAATCGAATGGAAGAATTTGCGGTTGATATGGATAGGCCAACTGACTTTGAACCGGATAGTATAAGTGGGCGTCTTGTTTACTTTCTTGGCAATTCCAAACATAAGGGCCTTCTGGTTTGTCATATACAGGCACGCCAGCAAATTCTGCCAGTCCATACATCACCCGTAAGTAGAGGCGCGATAAATCGCCTTCGGTACATTTGCGATAAAGCAGATGCGCTGTCGCACCGCTGGTGTATTTCCCTTCATAGGTCAATTCTGGATTAGTCAGTAAATAGTCTTGCCATAGCCAACCGTGTTTAAGTTCAATATCCAACGCTTGTTCAAGCTCTGTGGTTAGGGCGGCAAGTTGTTTTTTTTGCCCGGACAGGGATACGTCGGTGTTTTGCACGCTTGCTATGCGTTTATTTTCCAGTAGCGGTAATAGATAGTCTGCGTTGGAGAAGGCGACACGTGAGTGATAGCCGCCACCAATATCGGAATGTGCGCCAGGCAATACGATTTCATCAAAATGAGGGGCGGAATTGAGTCTGTTAAGGCTAAAGTTATAGCGGTATTCGCTGTGTTTGTTGGCCACAAGGTGGACGGCTTTGCGCACTCTGGCAGGATCTAACCATAATCGTACCGGTTCATCATTATCATTATGCGCGATTCCGTAAGCAGCGACGGTATCAAACAGCCCAGCAAACATTACTTCGCAAGATTGGTTGCTATCCCAATCAAAGTCGGTGACCAGAGTGTAATCGCCAGCTAATTGTTGCAATGTTCGGGTAAACTCTTGCGCGAACACATTTTGCTTGCCCGCCAGAACAGTATTAATACAGTGCCTTGCCGCCGCCGCGCCGCGACTAAAGCCAAACACGTCAAATTCTAGCTTGTTTAAACCGTCGATTTTAATCTTTTCTTGGCGTTCAATGGTTCTGAGAATCAGATCCAATTGGCTGCACACCTCTTTAATCCCAGTGCGGACTTTATTGATAATGCCATATTTACCCAAACCAAACGCCAATCCTTTGTTATCTTCGTCTGCTTTGGCAATATCGGTGCTATTGCCTGTGCCTATCCCAGTAATGTATTGAGCAAAACGGTAGACAGTTTTATCCTCATTGAAGGAGTCACTCTGGTAGAGGTCAAAGAGCTTCTGGATATTGGTCAGTTCATTGGCCGCGCTGCTTGTTATGTCGGCCCAATCGAAACATTTTTCAATGAATTGCGTTGGATGAATATCTTGAGTGTTAGCAATCTCTTCTGATACCTGATAAGCGGCTTGCCATAGGTAGTAGCGATCCTCTAATCGAGCTTTGCCCCATTTGGCACTGTAGCTGTTGTTGGCTGTCCCATCAAAAAACATCCCTAACCTTAGAGTAATATAGCGACAGCCTTGGATGGTCACGAAGTGACTGGTATTCGTAACCAGTTTGACCACGCCAAGCGCCTTTTTTTGGTGGCGTTTGGGGATGTTTTGCCCTTGCTCTAGCTGCACAAAGTCACCCAAGGTTAGCGTATGATGCGTCCAAGAAGCACCACTGCTTGCGGCTGGGTTCTGTTTAAGCCATTGCTGGACAGGAGAAGTCTCACCGTCAAAGGGCAGTCGACGCTGGGTGTGATATAACCAGGTTGGATTATCGAATTGGAGAGTAACACGTCCAGGAGCCAAGCTTACCAAGCGTATCGGTTCCTCTCCAAGGGTCACTGGGTAAACCGCTCCACTTGCGTCGATCAAATTCCCTTTGATGTTGGGGAATGGTTGGTTATGTTCATCGCGAATATGGATTTCTATCCAATGGGTGTAGCTTTCGCAAGGAATGCAGTGCTCACTGACACCTAAGGCTCCAAAAGTCATTTTAATGCTCCTATAACGTACTCCAGTTGCTCTCGCTCAGTCAGTGATAAGTGCAAAACGTCAACCACATCATTGATGTTGACGATCTCAGCCTTAATTAAGTGAGCCAGTACGTAAATTTGTCTATCGACAGAGGTGGCATACATTGGCGGAAACTGTTGCAAGGCTTTTTCTATAAACTGTTTGGGGTTAGCTAACCTGTTGATTGCTGTTGGTAGCACACGCCATAACGCTCGCTCAATATTGGTGGCGAGTGTGGTGTGGTCTTCTTTTGCTGTCAGGTGCTCACTTTTCACTCTCCACCAAGGGTTTGTTTGCAAAGTAAAAGCCAGGGACGAGTGATTTTCATAGCGGGTATATTCCTCACCTTGCCAATGTAGCCAATGACTTATATTCCCTAAGAACTGAGAACGGTCACCGTCACTCATCACGGCGAGCATGGGCATAATGACGACAGGATCATAAAAGCGGAACAACACCTTTTCTCCCTCTAGATAGGCCCAGAGAAGGCTGCGTAAATGAGCCATAACGCCATTAAATTCGGTCTTGCTGGCTAAGATGATGCCTTGCGTTAGCTCGTTTTGAAGTGCTGGATTGAGTGTCTCAATCGGGATGAGCCACGGAGACAAGGGCATCAACTCGTTTGAAAATGAATTATCGAAGACCGGTGCGGCACCTTCCAATGCACCGATGGTTTGAATGGTATGTCTGAAATTGCTGGCCGTAACGAGCCAATAGAGATTTGTCTTTTCATCAAATGTCATCATTTAGCATTCTCCTGTTTTTCGGCAGGACATGCTTTTACCGTGCTGACATTCTCGTTTTCTGCCCGCAGCAGTGCAGGTTGAGTGACGTTGGTCGATGAGGTTTCATCTGTCTTTTCTAATGATGCCGTGTCGTTGCTTCTTAAAGGTAACTGAGCGACTTTCCCCGCAAACCCAGATCCTGTGCTTGCACTGCCTCCCGAGTTTATATTGACTTTCGCGCCAACCAAGCTAACACCAGACGCGTCTAGTTTTATAAAGCTGCCACCGGCTTTCAAAGTCATTTCAGAGCCCGCTTCGATAACGACCTTC
>NZ_JATABI010000095.1:0-3567 GCF_036533795.1 Vibrio sp. M250220
TGCGCGGTCAGGTAATGTTAGAATCATGAGAACTCGGTAACGGTTGTAGGTTTGTATGTTTGGCGACTGATCAGATCGCTCAAACGGTACCGAGTTCCCTTCTTTTTCTACAAACCAGTGATCTATATTTAGGAACAGTTATTTAGTAATTAACATTTTGTTACATTTAATGGTGAAGTCACTAGTTAAGTGTTATATCATTGTTAAATATCTGGGTATCTCAACGATTAATGATAATTGCATCAGCATCAAGCACTTAGTATTTTTCCATTTCTTGTTGGAACCGTAGAGCTTCTGACAACCTACTAGAACAAGCAGAGGTTCTAGCTGACGGCTGGTATAAGTAATAGCAAAGGCAAGGTTTATACCTTGCCTTTTGAATATCTATGCATATTTCATTCGTTCAAAAGTCAGCTATCTGCATTTTTCGGTCAAAAATAATAATTAAAATGGAATGGATTAGAGCTATTGCGCTAAGTGATTTTTGTCCAAAAATGAGCTAGCTTTCGTAGCTGGCTTTTTTTCCCATTTATTGGTCTCGTCAAAAAACTAAATGGGTAAATAGGCGAATTTTCCTCAATTATCGATTATGTGGCCTTTTGCCTAGGGTTTGTCCGTTGAGTTTGTTGATAACAAATCAATTGCTTATGCTTGCGAGTACGTCGAACGTTTCTTCAAGTTGGTAAGCATCATGTTTAACAATGCCGTCACCGTTGGAACCCCAACCAGTACAGGCGGAAAAGTGTTAACAGGCACTGCTGGCGTAAAAATTAACAATTTGGATGTGAGTCTCTTGGGAGACCAAGCTACCTGTACTTGTGGGGATAAAAACTGTCGTGGAGTAGGTCCAATCATGTAGGGCAGCCCGCGAAATATTAAGATTGGTGGCAAGCTGATAGCGATGAAAGACGATCCGGTTGATACCGGATGCGGCAATTGCTTTGTGCTTGCTAGTGGTGACGCCGTGAGTCTTGGGCCTCAAATGTTTGGCTCAATTAATATGGGTGCAGGCGTCAATATCGGGCAGGGTGTCAATATCAATATGGGGTCGGGCGTGAGCTTGGGGCAAGGTGTCTCTTTTGGTGACCGCTCGTCTACTTCTCCATCGTCTAATTTCACCAGTTCTGCGAGTCATCTATCGCAAGTGAATGACCCATATCGTTCAGAGCCGTTATTGTTTAGCCAAACTCAAACCATCGACAAAATATTGAGTGATTCTCTCGCTTTAGAGTGTTCTCTTGAAGAAGAAATGGCGAAGAACATGCAACATGTTCTTATCACCTTGTGAACTGGTTTGGGAATGTTGGATCTGACATGTTTAAGTTTATGCTTCAGACAGCTGTCGGTGAGGCCGTATTGTTTACTGCTGCTTTCTTAGGTCAGCCTATAATTATTGGTGCAATTGCTATAACAGCAACATATGTTCTAATTGAATGGGCTTGGGGCGAATACAAAATATCTCAAACGATAGTTGAGAGGTTAGAGAGTGCGATATCAAACTAAAATCCGTTTGGCTAGCTTGTTTTTTATTTCGCTAATGTTGTTATGTTGGTTTTATCCTTCTTATGGGGTATATCTGGATTACCTTGATCTATTAAATCGAGCTGATACTGTGCAAGTTTCCATCATTACTTTGTGGGTTCCTGTTGGTGTTTTTGGGGCTTTAGCATGTGTCTTATTCATGACGCCAAAAGCTATGCTATATGGGAAGAAGGTTAATGAACTTTTTTCTCAGAGAGCTATGCAGTTAGCTAATAAAATTAGTCTTTATTTTGCATTAGCTGGAGTGGCGTTTGCTGCTGGATGGACATATCACTCTATCGACTTGTTAGAAAAATATGGCTATGTGTACAGTCGAGATTTGACAAGAATAACTCCAACGGGAATACATTTGATGTACATTAAAGCAAAGCATTGAGTTGGTTTACTCGTCAATTAGCTTTAAAGGCGTCGAGTCTTTGGACATCCTTTACAGGATTACTCAAAAATAGAGACCGTCAAATTTCCTCGGTAATTAAGCGAACGACAAAGTCGCTTGGTGATATAATAGACTTTGTTGAAGAGTTCGGAAGTATTATCCAAAGAAGTCGTATCCTCGGTTGCTCCTGATTTAATTAAGACGGAGATTTGTGTGACAGATTGTGTTGTGTAAAGAAATGATTTAGGTATAAATTCTGACGTTAATATAAGAAATATCATGCTTAACATTGTTGTAGGAACGTGTATTTTATATGTTCAGGAGGTAACAATGGTCAAACAACAGTTTCGATACAAAGGATTTGTAATTTCCTACTACGATGGACAATACCATCTTACGATCCGGGATGTTAAAAGCGGAAAGAGCAAAACGTACAAGCGTCCTGAAATGCACTCATTAATCACAATCATTGATAACATCAGACGTTTTGAGACCCCTCCTCCCTCAGAACCTGAAACAAAGCGAGGGCGTTTTTGGACCGCCCAATTAAAGTAATCTTAATGATTGTTTTGATGTTGAAAATTCATACTCTTTATATAGGTGAAAAATGCAGCTAGATACATTGACACAACAGTCTTACAACGAACTTTCACAACAGGCAGCTCTATTTGAAAGGCAAAAACAATGGAGTGCTGCGGCAGAATATTGGCAGCACGCCGAAGAGAAAGCCAAAAATGGAGACAATAAAAAATGGGCAGTTTGTCGTAAAGCGTTTTGTATCAATCGTTCTTATTACTCCCAAAAATCAACAAAGCGACCAAATGTCATTGTTATTTAGCCGCTTGGTTGATTGAACGGTTTTGTATTAAGCGTTAACGGCTTCTTTCAGTGCTTTACCCGCGAAACCTCGTTCCAAAACAAATAACTGGAAGCAGTCTTCTGAGAACAAGGGCATCCTCGTAACTTAGCGGTAGGTTGCCAGAAGCTCTCCGGCTCCAACAAGAAGTGGAAAAGCGCTATGGCTACCATAAGCGCTCGCTATCATCACAGTGCTGAACAAGCTGACAGGACAAGGCATGCCTGAAAATCAGTATCGAGTACAATCCAGATAGTGCGCTCACTGAAACCAGAACCAATGCGAAACTCCTCTCTATGAATTGTCGCTTAGTTAACCGAGTCACTTGCCAGTCTCTGGATCTAATGGCGCAGTACGATAATTCTCTCCAGCTAAAATATCGTAGTGAATCACGGTGTCGCTATTAAACTGAGAGAAATCAAAGTAGACACTTTCTGCGTTAAACTCTGATTCTTTTGATATCCTTTTTTGATTGAAGTAAAAGTCACATCCGATTGCTCCAGCCCAGACTTTTCTTAAGCTCTTATATACTTCACTGTTGCAATCTTTAGCTTCAATTTTTGAATCTAAGCCTATCGGTTTGTTGTAATATTTTTTTCCTGATTGGTAAATGCGTAGTTGGGCAAAACCTACTGTATCAAATGCGTTATAGGCTTGAACTGTTATATCCCCCAAGGTTACTTCACAATCAAACGAGTCTTGATATTGCTGGAAAGGAATGCGCAATTCATACCTGTTTGGGTCGTTGGAGAAGTTATAAGTCACATGCCATTTTACATCTGCACCACTTGAC
>NZ_JATABI010000096.1:0-3549 GCF_036533795.1 Vibrio sp. M250220
CAAGCGCTCCAAAAATCAACGAAGAAACTTAAACAAGCTGAGCAAGACTATAAACAGTATAAGAAAGGTTTGGATTCTCTAGAGTCGACACTCGCTACACTAGAGCAGGAGTACGCAGATAAGAAGCCGGGGGTCACCTTTGCAGACATTGAAGAGCTCAATGACCTCATCAGCGAAGTGAAAAGCGATGAAGCGTGGTATGTCGCTGGCGTAGCGCTGGCTGCTGAAGATGTGGTGTCCAAAACCACCGGTCTTACCCAGCAAACGGCAGCCGCAGCGCAAAGCTCGGGCACCTATGGCTTCAATGCAGGCCTTCATTTAGATATTGAAGCAAGCCAAACCGAGTCTAGCTCTCAAACGACCACCTCAGTGGGGTCTGCGTTAAGTGGGCAAAATATCAAGATAAGCGCTGGTAATAACACGGGCAATCAACTGAATATCCAAGGCTCTGAGCTTGCGGCTAACGACACTCTGTCTCTCGCAGCCAATGAGGTGAATATCACCGCTTCTCAAGATACTCACAGCAGTAAGTCTGAAACTCAATCTGGTAAGATTGGCGCATCGATGACGGTGTATGGTGCCTCATCGGGCATTAACCTCAATGCAAGCGTCAACCGAAACCAAAGCACATCCGCGTCAACCACGCATAACAACAGTCAATTAAGCGCAGACAATATCAGTATTGCCTCTGCGCAAGACACCAACATTAAAGGGGCAACGGTTGATGCCGGAGAGAGCTTGACGCTAGACGTGGGTGGTGACTTGAATGTCGCTTCGCTGCAGGACCGCCATAGTTCAAGTAACAAAGGTATGGGCATCAGTGGTGGTATTTCGATGTCTGGCGGCGGTGTATCGGACGGAAAAGGTGCGGCCCCTGAAGGTTTGGCTAAAGATGTTACTAATATGGGAGATGTTACTGGTGGCAATGGTGGCTTCAATGCATCTAATGGACGAACAAGCAGCAAGCAAACGGTTGTAACCAGCTTAACGTCAAATGGTAGCTTAGATATCAATGTTGGTGGCAACACAGATATTAAAGGTGCCACCATTGCGGCTTTAGACGAAGAGGGCAAAGACAGTGGAAAACTTAACCTAACCACGGGGTCATTAACGTATGCCGACCTTTCTAATACTCGCTACAGTCAAGATCAAAGCTTAGGCCTTAATAGTAGTGTCGGTATCAATAATGGTGAGCTGGATTCAACCAATAACTCAACGTCCCTTCAATACAAAAACACGTCTGGTTACGACAAGAGCAAGACGCTGGCAACCATCGGCCAAGGTAACTTAAACATAGGGGATTTAGAGTCTTCCGACGACACGTCTCGCCTCAACCGCGATATCGACAACACCGAAAAAGACCTGTTCAGCGTTGACCGTAAGCAGGGGGATATAGATGTTACGGTTGATCACCGCTTGTTGAGTGAAGAAGGTCGGGCGCAGATAGGAAAAGAGATGGATGAGTTCGGAAACAACATACAAAAAACTGCTCAGAACGTGCCAGCCGCAGAAGGTGGTAATATAGTTGAGAATGCTGTGGGTGAATTACTTAATGAGTTGAGCTTTTATACAGGTGGGATACTACCTAGTGACGAAACGAATGGTGGCATAGTAGCCCAAATCCCAGTGCTGTTAGGTGATACTGATGTACAAAACAAAGTGCTTCAGGTAGGTACTGCTGATATGTTAAAGAATGAACAGTTAGACAACTATATCCCTATTGAAGAGAGTGACTATTACATAAAAGCGTCGGAAGAAACTCAGAGTAAACTGAGGGGAATGAACTTGTTGATAAGTAAAGCCCCGGTCAAAGTTACTGAAGGCACATCAACCTTCCAGAATGGCACCAATGGTATGATGAATAGCGAGGGAGATGCAATTAAGAATGTTCTTAGCCAGACCCACAACTACGATAAGGATAGTGCCGGTTATGGCAGTGTGTTGCTCAACGTTAATTACAATCCAACTCATGGATTCGTAGGTGACGGTCTAGAGTCTTTCGTAGATAAAGTGGGCGGAACCACAGGCATGGCGAAACAGACAGGTGAATTTATCCGTGATACCACAACAGCGCAAGGTAGCAATGGTTCCAATTTTGCTAACCATTCACAGGGGAATCTGCTTACCAAGAGTGGTCTTGAGTATATTACAGGCAAAGATAGTTATGATCAGGGAGGTTTTAAAGGCCCAACTTACTTTGATAATGGTTTGAACGATAAAGGAATTCCAACCTTCGCTGGATATGGTTCACCGGTAAATACCGAGGATATGAAGCAAGTGGTCGAAGATGCAAAGTTTGATTTTAGAGGAAATTATACTAATAAAGGTGATTTTGTTGGTGAGAACCTTGGTAAGAACGTCGAAGATGATGGGAACAGAGGAAATACGGTATTAACGACTATAAAAGATACAGTAAATTTAGACACTTATAAAAATGCCGCGATGTTATTTTCTGATGAATCACCACATAGTAATTATAATTGCGGGGATTTACCCACAGCGGTCTGCGGAGCAAAACAACCATGAAAAAATTAATAAATGCAACGGTGTCTCTTTTGATACTTATCTTTGTTTCAGGTTGCTCTGGGGGAAAGTACTTTTATTTAACCGATGCGGATGTTATCGAAAACCCTTATATCGCCTTTAACCCGCCAAAACAAGACTGGTACTTATATAAAAATAGAGATTGGAGAGTATTGTATGGTGGGACGAGTAGCGAGAATTCGGCAGTACAGTGGATAGGGTTATCAAATGCTAACCCAAGCATTATGAACCTGAGAATTAGCACTGATAACTATATCTCTCCAGAAGATGACTACTATTTTAATAGTGATTTTGATGAAGACTATGGGCGTTATTTTACGGAGCCTGATTTTTTGAAGACGAACAAAATTCAGGGAATTACATTCGAAGAGATGTGGACGACTTATATCAAAGGGATACATTGCAGCGCTGGTTCGTATTTGCAAGGTATCGGAGGTAGCTATGCACCCACCGGAAGTAAAACGACAAGTATAAAATGTGGTTATTATGATAAGACCATCAGTGACAATGATGGAATGCGAAGGATATCCATCAGGTATACAATCAACTTTTATGCGAGTACTAGTGATGAGCAAAAAATCGAAAATGAACGCTACTTGAAAGATGCCGTTAATCAGATAGTTGAAAGCATCAAAATCAAAAACCTCGATGTAGAGCGTATGGAAGCCGAGGGCTTGATGTTCTATGACAAAGAGTTCGAACTAGACCCTGAAGACTCGGTTATTTGGCGTGCCGAATAGAAATCCTTGCAGCCAAAGAAACCACCCAGACGTTCAGCAGTGAAGAAAAACCGTCAGTCAGTTTGGGTGATGGTTTTAATGGTGTGAGCGTTGAAGACGGCCATTTTGATTTCAGGCTTGACTCTGATAGCCGATAGCAACCAAAACCAGTCTGGTGATTTAACGCTTGCCGCAAAAGAGAACGTGACCATTATCGAGGCGGTAGACACGCTCAGTGAACAACGTGAAGAAATTCATGGTAAAGCGGAGGCGAGCTTGGTTGTTC